>JAYVMM010000415.1:0-4740 GCA_043758975.1 Planctomycetota bacterium
GTCCATGCCGTAGGTGTCGCCTTCGACCGACCACCCGACGTACAGCCGTCCGCGCACGGTCATTACCTTGCCAAAGGAGGAGCGGATGGGCATGTGCAGCGTCGGCGACCAGGGCAGCGGGATTTCATGGAACGTCTGGCCCAAGTCCTCGGAGATGCTGCCGATTGCATAGGATTCCACCGCTGGGAGGAAGACCCGCTTCGCGTCATAGGCCCAGAAGGCCCTGCCTTCGCCCGCGTAGTGCATTGCGCCGTCGTTGGCGACCTGCTGCCATGACTGCCCTGCATCCTGGCTGCGCCAGACCGCTCCAGTGTAATTCCAGGCCAGCATCACATGGGGATCGTAAGGGTGGCAGCTGATGCCGCAGATGTTCTTCCCAGGGATGGTGGTGCTGCGCAGGCAGCGATCCAAGGCGCGGGAGATCTCCCCGCTGGTCGGAGGCGGTCCCGCCACCGGCGACCGGGACATCGTTGGCGGAACAGCAGGCGCCTGCTGGGTTGGGGCCGGCGGCAAGGGCGCGGGCGCTGGTACGGGAGCCGGTACCGGCGCTGTGGTGCGTGCAGTCACGATGGAGGAAGCCTGCGCCGAGGGTGCGGTTGCAGGCAGATCTGAATGAACGGCCTGAACCGGAAGCGGGACCGCCGCCGTCGATGCCGCTACCGCTCCCGCATTGCGGGTGGCCCGCTGCCCCGCGCTGGTCTGGCGCGCGATCTCCCCGTGCAGGCGGTCCATCTCCTGCGCCATGCGCGCCTCCTCCGTGGCGAGGAGATCTAGTTTGCCGAGCAGCTGAAGCTGGGCATCGGCCTCGTCATGCCATTGGCCGTCCGGATAGGCCGCGCGGAATGCCTGCCATGCCTGGGCCTCGCCCGAAGTGCGGGCGCGGATGAGGGCGGCATGCTCTGCCCCGGAAGGCCCGCTCAGGGCGCGGCCGATGAGCAGGCTGACCAGGAGGGCGGCGAGGGTAGCCACCGCCGCCATCCACGCGCGCACCGGCTGCGCCGGACGGTCCGCCGCCGGCGCTGCCGCCGCTGGCGCACCCGCCGCATCATAGGCGTGCTGGCGGAGCCGCCGGGCATGGGCGGGTGGCCGCCCCTGGAGCACGCTCTCGGCATCCTCGCTCAGCTGATCGGGCTGCTGGTAGCGCAGACCGCGCTTGCGCGACATCAGCACCAGCATCATCAGACGTGCGGCGTCCGAGAGATCGGGGGCGGCATCATGGGGATCCGGCACCGCGCACTGGTCGAGGCGGCGCAGCGTCTCTATCACGGTGCCATCGCCGAAGGGCAGCCTACCGGTCGCAAGCCGGTAGAATGTCGCGCCTAGCGAGAAGAGGTCGCTGCGCACGTCAAGTTGCTCGCCACGCACCTGCTCCGGCGACATGAAGGCCGGAGTGCCGGCGACCATAGACGTTGCCGCGGTCCGGGCCAGCAGGTTCTCCATGTCTCGCGCCAGGCCGAGATCGGCGAGCTTGGCATGGTCATCGGCGATCAGGATGTTCGCCGGCTTGATGTCGCGGTGGGTCAGGCCGGCTGATGCGAGCGCCGAAAGTCCGCGCGCCGCATCGCGGATGATCTCGAGCGCGCGCCTCTCCGGAAGGCGGCCGCCCGCGGCGTCGGCCAGGGTTTCGGCGTCGCCCCCCGCCATCAGTTCCATGACGAGGAACAGCGTCGAACCGTTCTGCCCGGCATCGTGGCAGGTCACCACATAGGGGCTGCCGATCGCACCGGCCGCACACGACTCGCGCAGGAAGCGCTCGACATCGCGCGGTCGCTGCGCGGTGATGACCTTCACTGCCACGGCGCGTTCGACCGTCTCCTGGGTAGCGCGCCACACCTGCGAATGGGCGCCCAGGCCAATCAGCTCGATCAGCCGGTAGCCCGGGATGGGCGGGGGCACCGCAGCACGCTCGAGCTCCTGCTTCAGTTCGCCGATCTCGAAATCGCTAAGCCCGGCCGTGCGCAGCGACGATTCGGCATCGCCCGGCACGGCGGGAGTGGACATTAGCCCGCGCTGGCGCGCCAGGCGGATCAGGGGATGCATGGTCATCGCACGGGGACCTTGGCGGAGGCGATCATCGCGGCACCATGCGCGCGAAGCGCTCGAAAACCGCATCGAGGGTGATGTCGAACAGCGCCTTGTGGCGGGCGCGGTCGTCGAGGACGACCACTTCCTGGGTATCGTGGAAGACCAGCAGTGGATGGGGCAAGGCGGTGATGGACAGGCCGACGCTCTGGCGGCCGTACAAGGGCACGCTGCATCCCATCCAGGTCGCGCCGCCATCCAGGCTGCGCAGCAGGCCGATCTTGGCGTTGGCCAGGTAGACCACCCGGCTCTCCAGCGGATCGACCACGAAGCCCTGGGTCATCGCCATCGGCACCATGGCGCTGAGGCGAAAATCGAGGTTGCGCACGGCGGCGATCCGCCCCTGGGCTCCAATGGTGCAGATGCCGGGCGGCAGGGCATTGCTGAGCAGGTACAGGGTGTCTCCGCTGCGGCTGCGCGGAAGGCCTGGGACTCCCCCGTAGACTTGGCCGGCGCCGACGAATGGCGCCCAGCTGGCGCCGAGATCGACGCTCACCTCGCGCTCCAAACCGGATTGGCTCGAGCGCAGCAGCAGCACGCCGGGGCCGATCGGCATCATGGTGTTAAGCAGAGGGAGGTCGGGCTTCAGCACCTTCCAGGACCGGCCCAGGTCCGTGCTATGGCTCAGGGTGAAATCCGCGTTCCTCCGCACGCGGTCCGACCAGCCCACGACGAGCTCGCCATTGGCGGTCAGGGCCGACAACACCGTTGTCACTCCCGTGCGCGCTTCGGTCTGCGCATCTCCCGGCTGCGGCCATGGCGGTGGCACCGTGCGGAAGGACTTCCCCCCATCATCGGAGATGACCCCAAGCGCCGGGTTGAGCGAGGCGATGAAGATGGTCTGTCCGCGCGCATCCCAACCGCACTGCGGGGATGGGTGCGTGAAGGCGTGCTCGGTCATCGCCGCCGGTTGCCAGGTCGCCCCGGCATCGCCGCTGCGCCAGATCGCTCCGGACAGGTCCCAGGCGATCATCACCTGGGAGTCATGCGGATTGCACTCGACGCCGCCAAGGAAATTGGCCTTTGGGATCATCACCCGGCGCACGAGATCGGGCTGGGCCGGATCGGGCGAGGCCGGGACGGGAATGACCGCGGCGGCTGCTGGCGGGAGGTCAGCTGTGGCGGGTCTGAACGGTGCCGTGCTGACTGCGGGAGGCGGGATGGGCGGGGCGGGAGCAGCGGCAGCGGCAGCGGCGGCAGCAGGCATCGCCACCACTGGAGCCGTTGGCGCGAACGCGACCTCGGCAGGCCGCGGCTCCGGCGCTTTTTGGGCGGGAGCGGCGACCGGCGGATGCTCCAGCGCGCGTTCGCTGATGGCGGAGCTCAGCTCAGCCAGCTGCCGACGCAGCTGGCCGAGCTCCTGCAGCGCCTGCGCGTGGGCCTGCAAGCGCTGCTCGAGCAGCACGGCGCTCCTGGCCTCGCCCGCTGCCAGTCCATCCGGGAAGGCGGCGAGGTAGGCCTGCCAGCCGGCGCCGCCGGAGTGGGCGCGCGCCTCGCGGGCAGCGCGAGCATCGGCGGAAGATGGTGCGGCGCTGAACGCACCCAGGCCCAGCCCGAGCGCCACCGCCGCCAGCAGGCACAGCGCTGCGATGGGATTGGTGAGGGCCGGGCGGGCTTGCGCCGCAGCGGCATCGGCTGATGAGAGCCGGCGACGGCGCCCTGCATTGCTCGGCACGCCTCCGCGCTGGACGGCGACGAGATCCTCATGCAGCTCGTCGGGGCTCTGGTAGCGATCGTCCGGCTCCAGCGCCATGGCACAACGGATGATCGCGCGCACTTGGTTCGAGAGCGTCGGCGAGGCATCCCGTGGATCGGGCCGCGGGGCATGCTCGACCTGCTCCATCACCGACCACACGCTGAGGCCGGAGAAGGGCGGCGTGCTGGTGACAAGGGCGTAGAGGATGGCACCGAGGGCGTAGATGTCGCTGCGCACATCGACCGCTGAAGCGCCGCGCACCTGCTCGGGCGATGTGTAGGCAGGGGTGCCGAGCATTTCACCGGTCTGCGTCAGGCGGGAGGCCAGCTGCATGCGCACCAGGCCAAAATCGCCGATCTTGGCCACCCCCACGTTGTCCAGGAGGATATTGCCGGGGGCGAGGTCGCGATGAATGAAGGCGGCCCGCTCGATCGCCGCCAGCCCGGCAGCCGCATCCGTGGCGATCCTCACCGCGGTCTGCTCCGACAGCCGGGCCCGCTGGATGAGCCGGCCGACATCTCCGCCAGCCATATGCTCCATCACCAGGTAGAGCAGGTTCTCAGCCCGGCCGGCGGCAATGTGTGTGACGATATTGGGGTGATTGAGGCTCTTGAGGGCCTCCGCTTCGCGCAGGAAGCGCGCTGCGTCGATGGCCTTGGTGATGGCCACCACCTTGATCGCGACCACGCTGCTGGATGCCTCGTCGACGGCCTTCCACACCGTGCCCGTGCGCCCCTGTCCGATCAGCTCGATGATGCGGTAGCCGGGCAGGGTGGGCGGTGGACGTGAGGCGACTGCCGTCGGAACTGCATCAGCGGGACCAGTCGGCGCTGCAGTCACGTTGGCACTCCTGATTCATGGTTCGGGGAGGTGATCAATCCTGTTCCTGTGTGGTCAAGGAGCGATCCGTCGGCAGGGAACGAGCGCGCCACGTCATTGCATCATTCATGGTTAGAGCCTGG
>JAYVMM010000416.1:0-2016 GCA_043758975.1 Planctomycetota bacterium
TCGTGCAGGGATCGAACAGCCTCGAGCAGTCCTGCGTGACCATGGTCGACCTCGCCAACCAGCGCGGCGGCATCGATAACATCACCGTCGCCCTTGCCCGCTCCGAGGAGTAGCGATGCCAGGGACCGCGATGCCAGGAGCAGCGATGCGCGGCTTCGACCTCGCCCCGGCCACCACCGGCCTGCTGCTGATCGACATGCAGGAGCGCTTCCTGGCCGCCATCCCGGCGATGGCTGAGGACCAGCCGTGCGGGCGCAATTGCCGCATCCTGCTCGCCGCCGCCGCCCTGCTCGGGGTGCCGACCACCATCAGCGAACAGTACCCTCAAGGACTCGGCCCGACCGTCGGCTTCCTCACCGCCGCCCATCCTGCGGCGCCGCGCCTGGCAAAGCTGCACTTCTCCTGCGGCGATGATGCCGCGCTGATGGACCACCTCGAGGCCGGCGGTCGCCGTCAGCTGGTGCTGTGCGGGATCGAGGCCCAGGTGTGCGTGCTGCACACCGCCGCCGACCTGATCGCGCGCGGCTATGCGGTGGTGGTGGCGGGCGACGCGGTGGCCAGCCGCAACCCCGCGCACGTGCCGATGGCCCTGGCCGCAGCCCGCGACCTCGGCGCCCTGGTGGTGCCCACCGAGAGCATCGTCATGCGCCTGCAGCGCCAGGCCGGCAGCGGTCACTTCAAGGCGCTGGCGCAACTGATCCGTTAGCCGCCACCGCCGCCGGGGCGCCGTGCAGCAGCAGCTCCAGCTCGGGCGCGGTGATCGCGCGTATCGCCCCGGGCGCGAGGTCGCCCGGCAGGTCAAGGCCCCCGATGCGGTCGCGCATGAGCGCCACCACCTCGCCGCCGAGACCAGCGATCATGCGCCGCACCTGGTGGTAGCGCCCCTCATGCAGGATGAGCGTCGCCGGCGCCGCTCCCACCGCGGGGCGCGGTGGCAGGATGAGCTCGGCGGGCAGGGTCGGGCGGCTGTCGCCCTCCAACAGCATGCCCTTGGCGCAGCGCTCCACCGCATTGTTGGTGAGGGTGCCGGAGTACTGGAGACGGTAGCGCTTGGCGAGGTGGCGGCGGGGATTGGTCAGGGTGTGGATCAGCCCGCCTTCCGAGGTCAGCACCAGCAGCCCGCCGGTATCGCGGTCGAGGCGCCCGGCGGACTCGAGCGGCAGGTGGCGGTACTCCGCCGGAACCAGCTCCTCGACCAGGGGCGCCTCCGCGGGATCGTGGCTGCAGGCATAGCCGAGCGGTTTGTTCAGCAGCAGGGTCGCAGCAGCAACCCCGACCGCCACCGCTGCGCCGTCGACGCACACCACATCCCCGTGCAGCTGACGCGCCTGGTCGCGGCAGGGCTGCCCGGCCACCATCACCCGTCCGGCGCGGATCACCCGGCGCACTTCGCTGCGCGAACCGAAACCGCGGCGGGAGAGGAAAGCATCAAGGCGGTCGGACATCGCTGCCAGCCTAGCGCGAGGGCGCGCCCGGCAAATCGCTGCGCGGCGGATCGCCGCGCAGCGATTTGGCGCACCGCGAGAGCGCGAGCACCTTGTAGCCGCCCACCTGCGCCAGGCAGTCCAGGCGCCCGAGGCGCGCGAGGTCGGCTTCGTAGGGCAGCTGGCGGTTGGCCACCACCAGCAGGCGGCCCTCGGTGGCGAGGGCGCCGGCGGCGAGGCGGAACATCGCGCGCGCGGTGGTAAGGTCATTGCCGGTCCCGGCATGGGCGGGCGGATTGCACAGGATGCAGTCGAAGGCGGGCGCGGGCAGCGGCTCGGCGACGTCCCACCAGGCGCATTGCGCGCGCGCGCGCAGTTCCGGGGTGCTTGCCGCCAGCGCCGCCGCGAGCGCCTGGAGCGCGCGCGCATCGGCATCGAGGAACCACGCTTGCGCCTGCGGCCAGCGCGCGAGGGCGGCGAGGCCGAGATGGCCGGCTCCGCTGCCGAGGTCGAGCACCAGGCGCGGCGGCGGCAACGCGCCGAGCTCGGCGATCAGCGTCGCACTGCCGGGGTCCAGCCCGCCGCCATGAAA
>JAYVMM010000417.1:0-4084 GCA_043758975.1 Planctomycetota bacterium
CCGGCAGCCCGCCCACGCTGCCCCCGCCGATGGCCACCTCGCCGCCCGGGAATGGGCCCTGGGCGGCGAGGTGCGCCAGGCTGACCGAGCAGCCGCCGATCTCGGCCAGGCCGGCGATCAGGGTCGGCCAGCTGGCGGCGCGCAGCCCGCCTTTGAGTGCGCGCTCGCTATCGGGCTGGTCGGGGTCGGGGATGACGCTGGCGCACTGCGCGCGGCCCTGTTCGAGCACGCTGATGAGCTCGCTCAGCCGCGCTTGCCCGGCGGCATCGAGGGTGGCGCTCCACAGCCCAGAGTCGGGCAACAGCGACAGCCCGGCGTCGCGCCCCAGCCAGGGCTTGAGCAGGCGGCGTATGAGGTCCTCGTAGACCGGATGGTTGACCAGCGTGCTGGTGCTGCTGGTGACCAGCAGCGGCCCTGGTGGCAGGGTCGTCCCGCGCGTGAGCACCACGCCGCCGGGTGCGGCTGCCCACCAGCAGCCGAGGGCGTGCGCCAGGGCCTGGCGGCGCGCCGCCGGGCTGGCGTCGACCAGCACCAGGTCGAGGCTGACCGAGCCCAGGCCGGCGAGCAGGGCGGAGACGTCGAACTCGTAGCGGCCCGCCGCCATCTCGCTGTAGGTGGCGGCGGCGCTCTGGCCGTCGATGCCCAGGCCGCGGAAGCTCAGCCATGCGACCTCCTCCGCCTGCAGCTGCCCGCCGCCAGCCAGGGCGCCGGCGTAGAGCAGCAGGGCGCTGGCCAGCAGCGCGGCGGCGCCACGGCGGGACCGTGGGCGGCGCCGTGGGCGCCGGGGGTGGAGACTGCCGGCACCGCGCGCCATCGCCTCAGCCGTAGCGCTTGTCCATGTGGCGCATCACCGCCCCATAGACCGCGCTGCTGTCGGCCGCCAGCTCGACCGGCGGGTTGGCGTAGGTCGCCTTGATGCCCTTGAGCGCGCCGGTGTGGTAGTCGGTCTTGACGTTGCCGAACTTCAGCCCGTGCGCGGTCGAGACCACCACCACGCGCTCGTTCTTCTTGACCTCGCCGCGCTCGACGAATTTGATCAGCGCCGCCAGCGCGACCCCGGTGTGCGGGCAGTTGAACAGCCCGGTGCGGTCAGCGAGTGCGCTGGCGTCGGCGAGCTCCTGCTCGCTCGCCTGCTCGACCTTGCCGTCGTGCTTCATCAGCATCTTGATCGCCTTGCCGCGGCTCACCGGGTTGCCGATGCGGATCGCGCTCGCCTGGGTCTCGCCGGCGGCCACCGGGTGGAACTCCTTCCACCCGCTCTTGTAGGAGAGGTAGAGCGGGTTGGCGGCCTCGGCCTGGCAGCACACGATGCGCGGGATGCGGGTGATGATGCCGAGCGCCTGGATCTCCTCGAAGCCCTTGTAGAGCGCGCTGACATTTCCCAGATTGCCGCCGGGGATGAAGATCCAGTCCGGCACCTCCCAGTCGAACTGCTGGACGATCTCGATGCCGACCGTCTTCTGGCCCTCGACGCGCAGGCTGTTCATCGAGTTGGCGAGGTAGAGTTTGCGGTCCTCGGTGAGCTGCTGGACCAGCTGCATGCAGCCGTCGAAGTCGGTGTCGAGCGCGAGGGTGAGGGCGTTGTTGGCAATCGGCTGGATCAGCTGGGCGGGCGAGATCTTGCCACGCGGCAGCAGCACCACGCTGGTAATGCCGGCGGCGGCGCAGTAGGCGGCGAGGGCGGCGCTGGTGTCACCGGTCGAGGCGCACGCCACGCCCATGATCTTGTGCTTGCCGGTCTTGATCATGTGGTTGACCTGGCTGACCAGCACGGTCATGCCGAGGTCCTTGAACGAGCCGGTGTGGCTGACCCCGCACTGCTTGACCCACAGTTCAGGGATGCCCAGTTCGCGCCCGAAGCGCTCGGCCCAGAACAGGTTGGTGCCGCCCTCGTCGAGGCTGACGATGTCGGCGTCGGGGATGTTGGGCAGCACCATCTCCTTCTTGCCCCACACCCCGGAGGAGAACGGCCACTGGGTGCGCTTGTAGCGGGAGTCCCACAGCTTCATCCAGCCGGCGGGGGTGCGGTTCTTGAGCGCCTCGACGTCATGGGCGACTTCGAGCAGTCCGCCCGACGGGCTGCGGTAGATGATCTCGTCGAGCTCCCAGCGACCAGTCCCGGTCTCGGCATCGCGGAACCAGGCGTCGTAGGTCATGTGCGCTCCATTGCTCACGGCACACGTTGGCGCCAGGAGCGAAAACGCCAGAGGCAGCCTGGCGGCAGGCGTGGGCGTCCCGGGGTAGCTGACGCGCATCATGGCGGGCGGGCCGGCTCCGTGGTTGGCAAGTGCGCCCTGGAGCCTACAACCGGTGACGCGCCATGAATCTGAAGCTGCACATCAACGTCCCCGAGGTGGCGATCCGCATCGTCGACCTCACCACCTCGACCCTGCCCTGCGTCATCGGGCGTGACTCCGAGGTCTCCCAGGTGGCGATCGCCGACAGCCAGGCCAGCCGCGCGCACTGCTCGGTCGAACTCGAGGAGGAGGCGGTCTACGTCGAGGACATGGGCAGCCGCAACGGCACCTGGCTCAACGGCCAGCAGATCACCCGCGCGCGCGTCTACCACGGCGACGTGGTGCGCATCGGCCGTACCCACCTCACTTTCGAGGTCGGCGACAACCAGGCGGTCGATCCGCTCATCGGCCAGCGCCTGGGCGGCTTCGAGCTCCAGGAGGTCATCGGGCGTGGGCGCTACGGCACCGTGTTCAAGGGCCTGCAGGTCGCGCTCGGGCGCGCGGTGGCGGTCAAGGTGCTGGCGGAGGAGTACCGCAACGATCCCGAGAGCGTGCAGGCCTTCCTCGCCGAGGCCCGCCGCGCCGGCCGCCTCAACCACCCCAACCTGGTGCAGGTGCACGACGTCTGCCAGGTGGGCGAGAACTACCTGCTGGTGATGGAACTGATGAAGGGGGCCACCGCCGATACCCTGCGCGACCAGGGCGCCTTCTACGAGCCCACCATGCTGCGCGTGCTGCTCCACACCGCGCGCGCCCTCGCCTACGCCGAGAGCCAGCGCCTGGTCCACCGCGACGTCAAGCCGGACAACATCCTGTTCAACGAGGAGGGCGCCTACAAGCTCGCCGACCTCGGCATCGCGGCTCCGATCGCGGAGAACGGGGTCGCCACCCAGGAGCGCATCTTCGGCAGCCCGCACTACGTCGCCCCCGAGCAGGCGCGCGGCGGCGCCATCGACGGGCGCGCCGACCTCTACGCCCTCGGCGCCACCGCCTTCCACCTCCTCACCAACAAGACCCTCTACACCGGCACCAACCGCCAGGTGGTGGTGGCGCACATCAGCACCCCGCCGCCCGATCTCGGCAAGCTGGTGCCGGAGGTCTCCGACGAACTGGTCGACCTGGTGATGGAGCTGCTCGAGAAGGATCCCGACGACCGCCCGGAAAACGCCAATGAGGTGGCTGAGCGCGTCGATGCCCTGCTCAAGAACCCGCCCAAGGTGCGTCCGGCGTCTGGGCGCAAGCGCATGCCACGCGTGCGCCGCCGCCGCCGCTACCACTCCTGAATTGCGGCTGCGGCTACTGAACTGCTGCTGCTGAACTGCCGCTGCTAAACCACCGCGCCGGCGCGCCGGCGCGGCTGTCCTGGGGGTGGCGCCGGCGCCGCCCTATTTGTTCCAGGTCAGCGCCACCCCGTCGGCAGTCGGAGCGTAGGCGATATCGGTGACGCGGGTGAGCCATTCGAGCGCGCTCTGCAGCTTCATGTCCTTGCCCGCGAGGGTCACCGGCAGGTTCTTGAGGGTGTCGGCCTTGCTGTCGAAGGTGAACTTGATGCCGCTCAGCTGCGACAGCGCGGCGATCGCCTCCTCCACCGAGGTATCATCGAACTTGAACGAGACCGGGCGCTCGAGCTGCTTGAGGCGCTCGGCGCGCCACGGCTCGTCCGCGGGCTTGGGCACCGGCTTGGCGGCGACCAGCTCGTCGTCCTTGAGATCGGCGAGGAAGCGTACGCGCAGCTGCTGGGCGACCAAGCCGCCGGCGTGGACGGTGAAGCGCGCATAGGCGTACTCGGATGCGAGCACGCCATTCGCCACCACCGCGCCGCCGACCAGCGCGACCACCTGCTTGCC
>JAYVMM010000418.1:0-8138 GCA_043758975.1 Planctomycetota bacterium
GTTGCCCCATTCGTGGCGGACGTAGGTCAGGATCTCGGCGATGGCGGTGTCATCGAGCGCCTCCTTGAGCGGTGGCATCTCGATGCTGAAGGTGGTACCGGCGGCGGTGATCGGCCCCTTGACGCCGCCCAGCACGATGCGCGCCAGCCGGCCCGCCGGCCCGGTCACCCACGCCGACTGCACGAGCGGCGGCGCGAGCGCGGGCAGGCCCATGCCGTTGGGCTGGTGGCAGGCGATGCACAGGGTGAGGTAGCGCGCGCGCCCGGAGTCGAAGCGCTTCTGCTCTTCTAGCGGCAACGGCGAGACCGTCGCCTTGGCCGCCGCCGGGGTCGCCGGCGCCTCGCCGGCCAGCCCGGGCAGCCCCTCGCGCAGGCCCCAGCGCTCGGCCAAGGCGCCCAGCCGGCGCTGGTTGAGGGGAATAAGCTTGCCGGCCAGCGCGCTCAGCACGCTGCGCTCGGGCGCGCCGGCGCCGGACGCCCCGGCGTGCTCGCTCCAGCCTGCGGCCAGGCCATCGAGGATGGCGGCGGCGAGGCCAGCGTCGGCCTCGCCGAGCTTCTCGAGCAGGCGGTCCTGGGTACTGAGCGGAACGGCATCGACGAGGTTGCGCGCCACCAGCCGCTCGGTCTCGCCGGCGACCTCGCTGTGCACGCTGCTGGCGCCGAGGTCGGCGAGCACGAGGTCGTCGTACCACGCGGTGCCGGTGGACTTGCCCCAGCCGCCGAACAGGCAGTTGAGCTCGGCCTGGGTGCGTTCCTCGCTGTCGAATTCCATGCTTTCCAGGGTCCAGTCGCTGGTCCCGCTCACGGCACCGCTGCGCGCGGGGTGGCCGTTGAGGTTGAACAGCGCGCCGGTGGCGCCGGCGAGGTCCTTGCACTTGATCCATCCCGCTAGGCGGTAGCGGTGGTGCGGCTTGAGCGCGAGCACGGTCAGCCAGCCGGTGTCGCCGCCGGTGGTTGAGCTGATCTCGGCGCAGTGCCCGCTGCGCCCGCCCTCGACGATGCGGAAGGTCGAGGTGCCGCCGTAGATGTGCTGCAGCCAGCCCAGCGGCTGGCCGTCCTTGAGTTCCTCGAAGCCGGGGTTGGCGAGCAGGTTCTGCGCGCCTTCGGGCAGCCCGTCGCCGCTCAACAGGCCGAGCTTGGCCTTGGCGGCGAGTTCGGCCTCGAGGTAGCCGGCGCCATGGTGGGCGGCGGCGATGTGCAGCGCCAGAGGCAGCCAGCGATCGCGCGCCACCTCCGGGCTGGCGGCCTGGGCATAGAGCGCTGCGCCGAGCGCGGAAGTGGGCGGCTGGCTGCTCGCCGCAAGCAGGGCGGCGAGGCGGACGTTGAGGTCGCTGTCGGTGAGGATGCCGCTCACAAGCAGGGCAGCGGCCTGCTCGGGGCCGGGGGGCAGCGCGAGGGCAGCGTTGCGCCTAACCGAAGGGGCAGGATGGCGCAGGCAGGCCACCACCGCCGCCACCGCCGCGGGGTCGGCGGTGGGGCCGGCGAGGGCGCCCAGTCCGTGCAGCGTCCACAGCGCGTGGATCGCACCGCCGTTGATGCCGGCCTGGTCGACCGCCTGGTCGCGGGTGAGCTGGAGCAGAGCCGGGACCACGTCGAGCTTGCCGCGCTCGACCAGCAGGCGCTGGGCGGTGAGGCGCCAGAAGAGGTTGTCGTTGGCCAGGGTCTGCACCAGCTGGGTGGGATTGGCGAGATCGAGCTGGAGGCGGGGCGTCGGCTTGGCCTGCTTCCACACCACGCGGTAGATGCGTCCGCGCTCGTGATCGCGCAGCGGATTCTCGTGCGCGCCGCCATTGCCGGTCTTGGCGTCGAAGCCGCCGTTGGCGCGGCTCGGGGTGGGGTTGTGCTGGATGATGAAGTTGTACCAGTCGGCCACCCAGACCGCGCCGTCGGGGCCGACCTCGGCGTGCACCGGCGCCACCCACTGCTCCTCGCTCGCCAGCAGGTTGAGGCCGTCGCCATCCTCGGTCCAGCCCGAGCCGTCGCGCTTGAAGAAGCCCTGGTGCACGAGATGCATGGTCGGCTCATTGACCAGTGCGCAGCGGTTCCAGTACTTCTCTGGGTAGGCGCGCGCGGTGTAGATGTTCTGCCCGGCGGCGGCGGTGAAGCCGCCGAAGACGTCGACTTGGCGGATCTTGTCGGTGAGCGGATGGGCGGCGTAGTGGGCGTCCATCTTGTAGGACTGGAACAGCTTGTCCGCCTGCGCCAGGCCCTTGACCGCCTTGAGGTAGGGGATGGGGATGGGGGTGTAGAAGTGGTGCGCATTGTTGGCGGTCGAGCCGAACAGCTCGCCGGCCTCGTTGAGCCCCAGGCCCCAGGTGTTGTTGCTGTACTGGCCGAGGAACTCGAGGTGCTGGTAGGCGCGGTCGAGGCGCCACGGGCCCATGCGGAAGTCGAGCTTGTCGCTGCCCACGGTGCCGTGGAAGCCAGCGTAGCCGACGCAGCCGTAGATCTGGTTGTCGAAGCCATAGTGCAGGCTCGACGGCCCGGCGTGGGTGTCGCCCTTGCTCCAGCCGCCCATGATCACCTGCTTGAGGTCGGCATGGTCGTCGCCCTTGGTGTCCTTGAGGAAGAGCAGGTTGGGCGCCTGCGCGACCAGGATGCCGCCGTTGACGAAGGCGAGGCCGGTGGCGATGTTCAGGCCGTCGGCGAAGACGGTGAACTTGTCGGCTTTGCCGCTGCCCTTGGTGTCCTCGCAAATGACGATGCGGTCGTGGCCCTGCCACTGCTCGGTGAAGGTCGAGGGATAGTCGACGCTCTCGAGCACGAACAGCCGTCCGCGGTGGTCCCAGCAGAAGGCGATCGGCTTGACGATGTCGGGCTCGCTGGCGAAGAGCTCAAGCGTGAAGCCGGGTTCGACATGGGTGTAGTCCATCGAGTCCTTGGGCGTCAGCGGCAGCTGGTATTCCGGCGCGGGGGTGCGCTTTTCATAGTTCTGTACGGTCGGACGCGGTTCGTACTGCAGCGGCACGCGCGCCGCGGGCGCAGCCTCTGGGCGGTGGGTAGCTGTGAGGATGGCGGCGCCCTTGGCCCCCGCCGACCACGCGATGCCGCGCACCAGGAGCTCCTGGAAGCCGCTGTTCTGCCAGGCGCGCTCGTCGTGCCCGGAGGCGGTATAGAAGACCCGGCCCTTGCCCTGCTCGCGCACCCAGGTCCAGGGCTCGCGCGCACCGTTGTCGACCCGCACCGCAAGCACGGTGCGTCCGTCCTCATGGTGGTCGCTGTGCTGGTAGGTCTCGTCCCAGCAGTCGTAGCCGGCGAAGCCCTGCATCACCGGGTGCTCGTGGTTGACGATCACTGGGGCGAAGACCGCGGTCTGGTGGCTCTGGAAGCGCCCGCCCATGAGCGCGACCAGGGCCTTGGAATTGCCGAAGCAGGCCGAGGCGCAGTGGATGGGGGCGAAGCCGTGCCCGGACTCGACGTAGTCGATGATGGTGCGCTCGAGCTCGGGGCTGGCGCTGGCGATATTGGCGTAGACCAGCAGCACGTCATAATGCGCGAGATTGGCCGCTTGGATATCATCGAGCTTCTCGGTGTAGGTGGCGGTGATGCCGGCGGCGGCGAAGTACGGCTGGATCCAGGCGAAGCGCTTGGCCGGCTCGTGGTGGCCCTGGTCGCCGAGGAACAGCACCTGGAGCGGGCCTTCGCCGGCGCACAGCGCGCCGCCGGCGGCGCCGAGCGCCGCGAGGGCACAGGCGAGGGCACAGGCGAGGAGCAGGGGGAGCCACGCCGCGGAGGGCGTCGGGCGCGCGCGATTCGCGCGATTGAGGTTTTTGCTGCTCATGGTCGGCTCCTGTGTGAAGCTACAGCATAGCGCTCGGCGCCAGCGCCGTCCATGAACTCCTTGACCCCCTGATTGAGGTTTTTTACCAGCCGCCGAGTGTCGCGCGACAGCACCGCGCTGCGGCCTTTGGCGCGGCGAAGCGTTTCAGCGCCGCGCCGCCCGCGACTGCCTGCCGCCGCCCTGCGCCCGGGCACGCCTGGGTGCTTGTGCGCTGGCGCGCGCGGGCACTCTCGCTGCCATGCGCCAGCGCCCGCGCGTCGCCCTGCTCATCGAGACCAGCAACGAGTACGCGCGCGACCTCCTGCGCGGCATCATCGCCTACGTCCGCGAGCACCGCCCGTGGTCGATCTACCTCTCCGAACAGGGCCGCGGCGGCGCCCCGCCGGCCTGGCTGCGCCACTGGGACGGCCACGGCATCATCGCCCGCATCGAGAACCGCCACATCGCGCGCGCGGTGCGCGCCACTGGCTTGCCTGCGGTCGACGTCAGCGCCGCGCGCCTGGTGCCCGAGCTGCCGTGGGTGGAGACCGATGACCAGGCGATCAGCGCGCTCGCCGCCGAGCATCTTCTCGAGCGCGGTTTCCGCCATTTCGCCTTCTGCGGCGCCGATCACTTCCAGTGGTCGGCCTGGCGGCGCGACGCCTTCGTCGCCGCCATCGCCGCCGCCGGCTTCGACTGCCAGGTCTATGCCGACGGCGGCGGTCCGCCCGACCAGGAGCAGAGCCGGCTCGGGCGCTGGGTGCGCGGCCTGGACAAGCCGGTCGGGGTGATGGCGGCCTACGACCTGCGCGGTCGCCAGGTCATCGACGCCTGTCGCGAGGAGGAGATCGCGGTGCCCGACGAGCTGGCGGTGGTCGGGGTGGACAACGACGAGTTGATCTGCGAGCTGTGCGACCCGCCGATGTCGAGCGTGCGCCCGCAAGCCGAGCGCACCGGCTACGCCGCCGCGCGCCTGCTCGACGAACTGCTCAGCGGGCGCCCGCCCCGGGAGCGCGCGCTGCGCATCGCGCCCCAGGCGGTGATCACCCGCCGTTCGAGCGACGTGCTGGCGATCGAGGACGCCGAGATCTCCGGCCTGGTGCGCTTCATCCGCGACAACGCCTGCGACGGCATCGATGTCAGCGACCTGCTCGCGCGCACGACACTGTCGCGGCGGGTGCTGGAGAGCCGCTTCCGCACGCTCTTCGGCCACACCCCGCACGAGCAGATCCTGCGCGCCAAGCTGACACGGGTGAAGGAGCTCCTGCTCGATAGCGAGCTCAACCTGGCCGATATCGCCGAGCGCAGCGGCTTCACCCACGTCGAGTACCTCAGCGTGGTGTTCAAGAAGAAGGTCGGGCAGACCCCCAGCGCCTTCCGCGCCCAGCGCTTCAAGCGCTAGTACTCACAGCGTCCGGACCCGGAGGCGGGCCCTTGATATCTAAAAGTTAACGATAGTTTACATATATGAGCACCCCTTCTCGCCCCCGCCTTCGTCCCCGCACCCGTCCGCCCGGGCTGCTGTCCGTCCTCCTGGTCGCCCTGCTCTCGGGGTGCGACCCCGGGCGCCTGATGGGCGCCGCCAGCGCCCCGCCCGCCGCCCCGGAAGCGGCTCCGGAGTCGGCTCCGGACCACGCCCAGGCCGGAGACCCGGCGGCGCGCGCGGCGTCCGCCCCGGTGCGGGTGGTGGTGTGCCAGGGCGGTGCGCGCGAACTCGGCGCCCAGGCCGCCGCCGGCCAGGGCGACATCATCCGTCGCCTGCTGTGGCTGACCGCGGTGCGCAGCCTGCCGGCGCGCCTGCTCCATCCCACGCGCACCGCCGGGCTCATCAATGCCATCCCGCCCGCATACCGCGAGGAGCTCGTTGAGATCGCCGCGGTCTCCGGCGTCAGCCCGGGCCTGGTGCTCACCGCCAACGTGCTGGTCGACAGCCAGTGCTCGGCGCTGGTGAGTCCGCCGGGGGCGGATGCGCCGCTGCGGGTGGCACGCAATCTCGACTTCTTCCCCGCCTCGGTGGTCGGTCCGCGCAGCGAGGTGGTGGTGCGCCGCCCGCTCGGACGCCATGCCTTCGTCAGCCTCGGCTGGCCCGGCTTCGCCGCCGTCACCAGTGGCATGAACGACGCCGGCGTCACCGCCTGCGTGCTGCTCAACCGCAACCAGCCGGGTATGCGCCCGGGGATGCCGGTGTGCTTCCGCATCCGCGAGATCCTCGAGCGCGCTGGCAACCTTGAGGAGGCGGTGGCCTGTTTTCAGTCCAGCGCGGTCGCCTCCAGCCATTATGTGCTGCTCGCCGACCGCGACAGCTGCGCGCTGGTGTGGCAGGGTGCGGATGGCATGCACCGCGACGACCCGCGCGCGGGCTGGCTGGCGGCGGCCAACGGCAAGCGGGTGGAGGGCGTGCCGCTTGATGGGCGCGGGCAGCGCCTGCAGGCGATCGCCGAACGTCTGGGGAGCGGCGCGGTCAGCGCGGCGGTGATGCGCCAGGCGCTCACCGCCACCTACATGGATACCCTCAACGCCCAGGCCATGGTCTTCGTGCCGGCGCGGCTGACCGTCGAATTCTCGTTCGGCACGGCCTGGCACCCAGCCGCGCTGGGGCAGTGGCGCAGCATCGCGCTCGCCGACCTCTTCGCCGGGCGCACCGCCGCACCCGCCACCCTGGAGGAGCTCGGTCGGGTGGCCGCCCTGCCGCACCCGCTGTCCCTGCACTGAACCCGGTGTGCAGGCAGGCGCTGGGCTGGGCGCCCCTTGACCGGTGGGGCTGGCGAGAGCACCATCCCCGCCGCCGGGGGCTGGATGGACGACCTGGGCTTCGCATTGGCGGCATGCTCCTCGCTGTTCGTGGTGGTCGACCCGATCGCCGCGATGCCGATCTTCCTCGCCGTCACCGCCAGCGACTCGCCGGAGAAGCGCCGGGCCATGGCGGCGCGCGCGGCAGTCGCCAGCGCCATCATCCTGGCGGTCTTCGCCCTTGCTGGCGGGGTGATCTTCAAGCTCTTCGGCATCTCGCTCGGCGCCTTCAAGGTCGCCGGCGGAATCATGCTCGCGCTCACCGCGGTCGACCTCATGCGCGCGCAGGCGCCGCGAACGCGCAGCACCAGCGAAGAGCAGGACGAAGGCGCTGCGCGCGATGATGTCGCGGTGGTGCCGATGGCCATCCCGGTGCTCAGTGGGCCGGGCGCCATCGCCACCGTGATGGTGCTGATGAGCCAATGCGACTGGCGCCTGAGGCGCGTCGCCAGCCTGATGGGGGCGATCGCGCTCACCGCCACCGCGACCTGGCTGCTGCTGCGCG
Source organism: Planctomycetota bacterium (assembly GCA_043758975.1). GTDB lineage: Bacteria > Planctomycetota > UBA11346 > UBA11346 > UBA11346 > BOG-1363. The sequence goes on from JAYVMM010000418.1 coordinate 7,055, forward strand.
CCTCATCCGCCGCCAACGCGCTGGTCTCGCGTACCCTGCTGCGGGTGTTTGGACGGGTGATGGGGCTGATGCTGGCGGCGATCGCGGTGCAGTTCGTGCTCAGCGGGCTGCACGACCTTCTCGCCGGCTGGGCCAGTCCCAGCGCGCCCTAGCAGAAGTAGCAGCAGGAGCAGCGATCGCGGCTGAACCGACGCGGGGATCGACCGTTATCCATGTCAGGATGCACTGGCGGCGATGCCTGCCGGGGCAGGCGGTCGGCAGCCCGATGGAGATCACGCGATGCACGGTCCTGGCGGCGGGCTGGCGGTGGCTGGACGGGATCCGCGGCCATGGTGCCGCCGGGTGTCGTGCGGAGATTCCGGCATCTCCCGAGGGTGGTGGATCCTGACCGGCATGACCCTGTGCACCGTCGGGCTCACCATCCTGCCCCGCGTCCTGATCGCGGCCTTCGAGAGCCGTGCCATCTCCTGGCATCCGAGCGGTCCGATCATGCCGGGGGACATCATCATCCTACGGATGAGCGGATGCCCGCTGGGACGACGGACGCGCCGGCGCGGGGCCGCTGGTTCGGGGATCGCAGAGTGGTGCGACTGAAGAACGTCTCGCCCTACACCTTCACCTATTACGGGTGGGAAGGCTCGCCGTACTCTGCGTTCTTCACTGCCTATGGCGGCGGCTGGAAGGCGAATCCGGGCGGCTTCTGCACGACCTGCGCCCGCACCCACGCCCTGCGACCCCAGCAGGAGATCGCGGTGGAAATGCTCGCCGCCGAGTACGTCTACCATATCGAGGGGGGGCGGTGCGGGGTCGGTGCGCAATGCTACGAGGTCATCATCGAGGGCAGCAATGGGCCGGAGACCATTTCGGTCATCGATCCGGATCCGTAGGAGATGGCGGGAAACGCTCGCGCTGCGACGCGGACTTGCCATGGCAAGGATGCGGATTGGCTTCGAAGAAGCCCATCCCGGGATGTCGTCTACCTGCTCGAAAATTTGCTGAGGTACGACAATTCGCAATCCAGACTTCCCCAGCGTCTTCATGTTCCAGTTGTCCGCAAAAGAGGTTATGGCCATGCGGTCGCAAA
>JAYVMM010000419.1:0-11304 GCA_043758975.1 Planctomycetota bacterium
ACCGATGGAGCATCCCTGGCGCGATGAGCGCTGCCTCAACGGGCTCTGGCGCTTCCAGCCGGTGGCCCTGCCGCCCGGATTCCAGCGCGACCACGGGACGCCGCCCGCCTGGGGCGAGCCGGGAGCGGGGTGGGAGAGCGTGCCCATCCGCATCCCGTCGCCGTGGAATGCCAATATCTGGGGCTGCGGGCGCAATGTGGGCGCGGGCTCTGAGCACCCCTACTGGCCGGATTCGGTGTGCTTCCCCAGCTATCCGCCGGCGTGGGACGGCGTCGAGATGGGCTGGCTCAACCGCAGCATCAGCGTGCCCGCGGCCTGGGCCGGGCGGCGCATCGTGCTGCGCTTCCAGGCAGTGGCCGGCGACTGCCTGGTGCTGGTCAACCACCAGCGCGTCTCCGAGCACACCGACCGCTACCTGCCCTTCGAGTGCGACATCACCGCCCTGGTCCACCCCGGCGGCAGCGACGACCTCACCGTCGGCGTGCGCCACTCCCGCCTCGCCAACCTCGCCGATGCGCGCTATCCGCATTACCGTTGGACCGAGGCCCCGGGCTCGACCCTCGACGGCATCATCGGAATATGGCAGGACGTCACCCTGCTCGCGCTACCTGGGCTGCGCACCAGCGCGCTGTTCGTCCAGCCCTCGCTCGCGCGCCACGAACTGGTGGTCGAGGCAACCGTGCGCAATGACGGGGACGCCGAGGCGGAGGTTACGCTCAGCGGCAGCGTCCATGAGTGGCAGGCCACCGGAAACAGCGATGTGCTCAGCGCGCCCGAGCCGTCCTGGAAGCTGGCGGGCGAGGTGCTGGCGCTGCCGGCGCAGCGCGTGCGCGTCGCCGCCCACGCCGCCGCCACCGTTCGCCTCGCGGTGCCGGTCGCAGGCGAGCTCAAGGCGTGGTCTCCGGCGGCGCCCAACCTCTATGGCGTGGTGGTACAGGCAAGTCGCGGTGGCGCGCCGGTGGACACCAGCTACCAGCGCTTCGGCTGGCGCGAGTTCACCCTTCAAGGCAGCGACCTCCTGCTCAACGGCGCGCGCATCCAGATCGCCGCCGACATCCTGCACCCCTTCGGTGTGGTCATGCAGTCGCGCCGCCATGCCTGGGCCTGGTACCGCATGATCAAGGATGCCGGCGGCAACGGCGTGCGTCTGCACGCGCAACCGTGGCCGGCCTGCTACCTCGACCTCGCCGACGAGATGGGGCTGGTGGTGCTGGACGAGAGCGGGCTGTTCGGCAGCAGCCTCGGCCTCAACTTCGGCGCCGAGGCGGCGTGGTCGCACTTCGGCGCCCACCTCGCCGCCCTAGTCGAGCGCGACCGCAACCACCCGGCGGTGTTCGGCTGGAGCATGGGTAACGAGTTGTTCGCGATCTTCGAATACAACCAGCTCTCGCCGGCGGACAGCGCCGCCGGCTATGCGCACCTCCAGGCGCTTGCCCGCGGCGTGCGCGCGCTCGATCCCACGCGCGCGTGGGTCTCCTGCGACGGCGACGAGGATCTGCAGGGCGCGCTGCCGGTGTGGTCCAAGCACTTCGGCCACGGTCTGCCGCTCGATCGCTTGCCGCAGCTGGCCAAGCCGTTGATGGTCGGCGAGTCCGGCGGCACCTACTACGCCACCCCGGGGCAGCTCGCCGAGTTCAACGGCGAGCGCGCCTTTGAGAGCTATGCCGGGCGCAACGAGGCGCTCGCCATCGACGTCTACCAGAACATCACAAAAATGGCGCGCCCGCGCCTGGCCTACTACTCGGCCAGCGAGCTGGCGTGGTTCGGCCTCGAGCATCTCCCCTTCGGCTACCACGAGCGCACCCGCCTGCCCACCCGCGCCGACGGCATTCTGTTCCCCCCCTTCGTCGAGGGCGTGCCCGGGGTACAGCCGGAGCGCATCCCGCCCTACTGCACCACCCTCAACCCCGGCTTCGATCCAACCCTGCCGCTCTACCGCCCGTTGGCGATGTTCAACGCCGTGAAGGCGGCGCTGGCCACGCCCGCGCCGGCGAGCTGTCCGTGGGACCATCGGCCCGCAGCGCGCACTTCGGTGGCGCTGCCGGCGGCGACCATCGCGCGCGTCGGCTTCGTGGGCGTGAGCACAGGCGCCCTGCACCAGGCCCTGGCGGAGGATGGCGTGCCGTTCGGCGATGACGGCATAGCGGGCTCAGCGGGCTCAGCGGGCCCTGCGGGCGCTATCGGCACGCCCGCCGGCGTCCCGCCCGGGCTGCTGATCGTCGATGGCGAGGAGCTCACGGCGGCGCGCGCCGAGGCCGCCCTACCCCTGGTCGACGCCGTGCTCGCGGCGCACGGCACCGTGCTGGTCAGCCTGCGCACCGTCAACGCCGCGCTCGCGGCGGTGAACCGTTTGCTGCCCGTGCCGGTCACCCTCAGTGCGCACCCAGCGAGCGCCCTGGTGCGCGGAGCAGAGCATCCGTGGAATGCGGGGTGGTCGCTGAGCGAGCTCTACGCCGCCGAGAACCCCGTCCAGCGGCAGCTGATCAGCTGCGGCCTTGGCGGCCCCCTGGTCGCCTCCGGCACCGTGGTGCTGCGCGCGAGCAGCGCCGACTGGACGTTGTTCAACAACGTCAGCGAGACCGCCAAGTGCGCGGCCATGGTGCTCTACGAGCAGCTCGAGCAGCCCGCCGGCGCGGCCCTGGTGGTGCACGCGCATGGCGGCGGTCGCATCGCGCTCACCACCATCGATCCCCTGCCGCGCGAGAAGCAGTTCATCGGCTGCTGGCGCACGCTGCTGGCGACCATGGGCGTCCGCATGCTGCCGCCGCAGACCACCTGGTACCTGCCGGTGGCGGGCGTGGGCCAGGTCAGCTGGCGCTACACCACCGCCGCCCCGCCCAGCGGGTGGGAGCGCCCGGAATTCGACGACCGCGGCTGGGCCACGGGCGCGGCGGGCTTCGGCACCGCGGTGCCCAACAGCACGGTGCGCACGCCGTGGACCACCGACGATATCTGGCTGCGCACCGCCTTCACCGTCAGCGGCGCCGCCAGCGGCCCGCTCCAGCTGGTGGTGCACCACGACGAGGACGTCGAGGTTTACCTCAATGGCGAGCGCATCTTCAGCGAGGGCGGATTCCTCACCGCCTACAAGACGGTGACCTTGCCGGCAGCGGTGGCAGAGCAGCTGCGCAACGGCGCCAATCAGCTCAGCGTGCACTGCCACCAGACCGTTGGCGGACAGTACATCGATGTCGGCCTGGCCCGCGGCCTGGTGCTGCTCGACAGCGCCGCCGGGGCCGGCCACGACCTCCTGCTTAACGGTCCCAAGGAATAGGGATCAGGGATGAGGGACGAGAAAGGAGAGACGAGCGCGCGCCTCATTTGCCGCCGGCTGACGGCGCCGGCTCGGTGGGCTTGACCTGGGCCGGGAAGGCGGCGCGGATGCGCGCGATCTTCTTCAGCGACCAGGTGCACACATAGGGGTGCTCGGGGTTGCGCGTGACGAAGTGCTGATGGTATTCCTCGGCGGAGAAGAAGCCCTCCGGCATCAGCTCGACGGTGACCTGGATCGGTTGGTCGTAGACCTTGGCTTCGGTGAGCTGCTGGATGTAGGCCTCGGCCACCTGCTTCTCCTCCGGGTTCTGGTAGAACACCGCCATGCGGTACTGGTGGCCGTAGTCGGGCTTCTGGCCGTCCTTGACCGTCGGCTCGCCGGCGGCGAACAGCACGCGCAGCAGGTCGCCGTAGCTGATGCGCGCGGAGTCATAGGTGATCTTGACCGCCTCGGCGTGGTTGGACTCCTCATACTTATCGTAGGTGGCGGTCGCCGCGGTGCCCCCGGCGTAGCCGGCGACCACGGCGGTGACGCCGGTGAGCTGCTCGAACACCGCCTCTTCGCACCAGAAGCAGCCGCCGGCGACCACCACCGTGCGCAGCTCGCCGGGCTTGCCGGGCGGCAGGTCGCGCGCGGCCTTGGGCGGCACTGGCGCTTCGCTGGCGCCCAGGTTGCGCACCGCCCACAGTGCGAACAGGGTACCGAGGGCGATGAGCAGGGGCAGGGTATGCATCAGGGGACGCGGCATCGGCGGGCTCCGGGAGGTGGAACGGTGCAGGCGGGTGATCCGCCACCACCGTATACGTCGCGACCGCTGCGGTGCTGGGGGCCAGTGTGGCTGGGCGGACTGCCAGGGTGCTCAGGGCCGCGAGCGGCGACCGAGCCAGAGATGCCCGGCGATGGCGAACGGGGAGGCCAGCCCGAGCCAGCTGTGCAATCCGCTGAGCGCTGCCCGCCAGCGCTCGTCGCCGCAGTAGTACAGAGCGTAGGCGCTCACCACCAGCACGCCCATGGTGAGCAAGATACCCACCCCGCTTGCGCGGTTGCGCCTGCTCTTCCACGCGGGCACCACGTGCAGCGGTACGAGCGCACCGAGCAAGAGCAGGGCGGCGAAAGCGCCGGCGCCATGCAGCTGGAGCAGGAATGGTCGCCAGGCGTTCGCATCCGTACCTGAGCCGGTGCCCGGCAAGTGTGGCTCGGCGGGCCCGGCCCAGCCGATCATAAGCCACGCGGCACCGGAGAGCAGGAGCACGCCGGCCACCGCCAGGGCGAGCAGGCGCAGGGCGAGGCTAAGCCGCATCGACCGCCTCCTGATGGAGCGCTGCACTGGCGAACTGGCGGCCATCGTGGGTCACCACCAGGGCCTCGGCGCCGTGACGCTCAAGCAGCGGCGCGGCGCGCTCGCCGTCGAGCATCACCACCTTGGTCAGGGCGTCGGCGAGCATGCCGCTGCGCGCGCGCACGGTTACCGAAGCGTAGTCGGCGCAGGCTTCGCCGCGCTGCGGATCGATGATCGCCGCCACCGCCGCCGGCGCGCGCTCGCCGATGAAGTAGTGGGCGCTGGTCGCCACCGCCTGATCGCGCAGGCGGAGCCTGCGTAGCTCCCGCCCGGGGCAGCGGGGGTCGCGGATGGCGATGGTGTGGTCGCCGATCACCGCCACGTCGCCGCCCGCTTCGACCACCGCGGTAGGCACGCGGTGGCGGCGCAGCACGGCGCAGGCGCGGTCGAGCGCGAAACCCTTGGCGATGCCGCCGAGGTCGAGCTGGAGCCCGGGGCGCAGGAAGCGCAGGCGGTGGCCGGGCAGGAAGGCGATGGTCGGCGCGGAATCCGTCCCGTCCGCGAAGGCGGCTGTGGAGTGGGCGGCGTGGGCGGCCTCCCCGGCGTCCACAGCGGGCACCCCCGGGAGCAGGCCCTGGCGCTGCAGCGCGCTCACCACCGCGACATCGAAGCGCCCACCGCTGTCGCGCCGCAGGCGGCAGGCGGTGCGCAGCACCAGCGCGGTCCAGGCATCGACCTCAACCGCGCGCTCTCCGGCCTCGCGGTTGAGGCGGGAGAGATCGCTGTGCGGGTGGTGGAAGCTCATCAGGCGCTCGACGCGCGAGATGGCGGCGAAGGCGTCATCGCTGGCGCGCACCGCGGTCGCGGCATCGACGCCGTCGACCATCACGCTGACATAGGTGCCGAGGAGCGGGCGGGCGCGGCGCATGGTCAAGGCGCCGGCAGGCAGGTGGCGCACACCACCAGCAGGCGCTTGATGCCTTCGGTGAGGTGGCGGCAGGAGAGCGTGGCGCCGCCGATGGAGGCGATGTCGTCGTTGAGCGCCAGCGTGGCGTCCGCGCCCTTGCCGGTGAACTGTGCGCGCCAGGCGGCGCCGTGCACCTCGCCGCCGTAGCTCTCACGGTAGCTCATGATCTCGACCTGCTGGATAGTGCGCGCGGGGGTGAGCGCGAGCGCATAGTCGATGGCGAGGTGCTTGCCGATGACGCTGTCGGTGACCAGGTAGCCGAGCAGGCGGTCGGCGCTGCGGGCGGCGCGCACCGCGGGCATGCGCGCGCCCAGCGGCGCGCCCAGCCGGCGCTCGATGAGCGCGCGCTGCTCCGGGGTGGGCTCGAGCACGCAGGGGGTGAAGCTCACCGCCGCCGGGAATGCGAGGTGCTGGACCTGGTCGAGGTCGAGGTATTCGATTGATAGGGCGGTCGGCAGGGGCGCGCAGAGCGTCAGCACCGGGAGGGCCAGCCACGGGGAAGGGTAAGGCGGCATCGGGGGAGCCCTCGATGCTGGGGCGGACGCACTATATGCAAATGATTTCCAACAGCATGAATGCCAGCCGGGTCTCCGCGCCGCCCGGGTCTGAAGCCATAACCGTATTTTTATCAGATCTTTATATTCTCCATCCTGAATTTGGCCGGGTGCGACCGGGCCGCTCCGGCGGTTCTCCGGTGGCGAGCGCAGGTGCGGGTGCCGCGCGCACTCAGCGTTTCGCCCGCGTACCCTAGTCCCGCCCCGCGCGTGCTATAGGCTCGCGCGCGGTGCACGCCGGGAACATCCGGCGGGACCTCCCGTTCCTGCCCGGGCCTTGGTCCAGCGGGACTACACGCCGCGGAAGACCCGTATGCCCACCCTGCCCCGCCTCGCCCTGGTCGCCCTGCTCTCCTGCGCTCTCGCCTGTCGGCTCGCCGCCGGCGATGCTGCCCCCGCGAGCGACCCGCAGCAGCTGCTCAGTGAGCTGCCGCACGTGCCCGAGGTCGCCCTCGTTGGCGGCAAGGTGGTGTGGTCGGGCTCCGGCGGCTCGGCGACCATCGTCGGGCTGGACGCGCAGACCAAGGATCCGCTGCTTGAGACCGCCCTGGGCCCGGTGCGGGTGGCGCGCTGGGTGGTCGAGGGCCACAAGACGGCGGTGCTCGCCGCATTGCCCAAGCTGGTCGAAGCCGCCACCGCCGCCCACGTCGGCAACCAGAATCTCGTGCTGCAGGATGGCCTGCTCGCCGGCCCCAGCCTGCACAATGACGATACCTACGTGGTGCCGCAGGGGGTGATGCGCAAGCAGGAGGCTGCGCCGAGCGATCGGACGGCCGAGGTGGCGGCGGTGACCACCGCGCTCAATACCCTCGACAAGGCGGTTGACAATACCGCCCTCGACCCTCTCGGGCGCCAGGCGCTGCAGTACGTGCTGCACAAGCTCGACCAGAAGGACGGCGAGGAGGCGATCGACGATTTCGCGCCCTCCTTCGCCCGCCGCGTGGTGCGCCACGGCTGGCTGCGCCTGTGGTACCGCTCGCAGGCCGATGCCGCCGCGGTGGCGGCGATCGAGAAGGCGGTGACGGTGGCGGAGCAGCAGCACGCGTTGACCAGCTACCGCGGTGATGGCGTCCGCCTCGAGCAGCTCGAGGACGCCTTCGCGCGCGGCGGCTGGGTCTTCAGCACGCCGAGCGCAGTGCGCTTCGCGCGCAATGAGGCCCACCCCGAGTACCTCGGCTTCATCCCGCCGCTGACCGTGATCGTCGACCTGCCGCCGGGCGCCGATGCCCAGACCGACGCCAGCGCGGTGGTGGCAGCACGCACCTACTCCCAGACCACCCAGCTCGCGCAGTGGACGAAGGACAAGGGCTTCAGCGCCGACGACAAGGCCTGGCGGGCGCTGATCAAGCCCAAGGGCCCCGACCTGGTCGAGAACCTCATCCCGCCGCACATCGTGGTCGCCGCGCTCAACGGCGACATCGCCGGGCTGGCGGTCGAGAAGGGCCTGCTGCGCCCGGTGCAGGACGCCTCGCGCGCCTCGGCCGAGCGATTCATCACCGATGCCGCCGCGATGATGCCGGACAATGGCCACCTCGACCTCATCGGCGAATACCTCTTCACTTACGTCTACCCCAGCCCCGAGGCCAAGCACCCGGAGATGATGGGCAACCGCCAGCTCAAGGGCGATGTCCAGCAGACGGTGTGGCAGACCTGCGGCAACGCCCTCGGCGGCCTGATGCACGGCGACTGCGCCGACATCGCCGAGCTCTACCAGGTGATCACCGAGCGCCAGGGCCGCGACTCGATCATCATCGGCCTGCCCGAGCACGCCGCCTGCGCCTGGGCCGAGAAGCGCGACCAGAGCTGGAACGTGTCGGTGCTGCAGACCGGACCGCCGCTCGAGTTCAGCGAGAAGGAGCTGCCCGAGGCGCTGGAGAAGGCCTATAAGAGCTTCAACCCCAACATGACCTTCGACGCCAACCAGCTGCCGCTGCTGCTGCGCTTCTCGGGCGAGGTCTCGCGCAGCGAATGGGCGCTGAGCTGGCGCATCTTCAAGGAGCCGGCCTACGCCCACGTGATGTTCGACGTGCAGCGCGATTGGCACTACCAGACCTACCAGCGCGGCATCGCCACCATGTCGAAGCTGATCGCCGCCGGCGACGACGACAACGCCAACTACCGCGAGCTCTCCGGCCTCTACACCTTCACCGGGCAATACGCCCTGGCCGCGGAATTTCACCGCAAGGCGATCCAGCGCACCAACGAGCCGGTCAGCCGCCTGTACATGAACGTCGAGCTGGTCGGCTTTCTCCTCAACGCCGGGCAGAAGAAGGAGGCCGAGGCGGTGGCCAGCCAGGTGCTCGACCACATGCTGCCCAAGCTCAAGGAGGAGCTCGGGCCCTCCTACCTCCAGGTCGGCCTCCAGCTCGCGCTGGTGTGCCTCAACGAGGAAGGCGGACCGGCGCTGCAAAACGTTGCCAACCGCGTGCTCAAGGACGTGGTGCGCGACCCCATGATCGAGTACATCGACCAGCTGTCGAAATGGCTGGAGAGTAGCGAGTTCAACCAGGAGAAGTGGGACAACTCCAACGAGCTGCGCTCGCTGCGCGGCATGATCGGCGAGTACGCCGGCATCATCATCGAGCTGGTCACCCGCGTCGGCCACGATCAGCTGCCGGGCGACGAGGACCTGCGCGCGCTCACCAGCAGCGTGCAGAAGTGGCTCGACAACATCGCCTTCCGTGACGTCGAGGACGACAGCGCGGTGCTCGGGCGCTATGCCGCCGCCGGCCATTGGTACGCCGCGGTGCAGGGCGAGGAGGCATTCGACGCGCTGCTTGACGCAGTCAAGCCGGCGACCAATGCCAAGCTCAAGCACGCGCTGCGCATCGCCGGGGCCAAGCAGGTGGAGCACGACCTGCCGTGGATCCGCGCCTCGGTGCCCTACTGGTACGACCGCCTGGCGCGGTTGTTTCGCCGCGGCAACGAGCACCTCGACGCCAAGCTGGTCGCCCACCTCGCCACCCGCCTGGCCGAGGCGCGCGCCGCCACCGCCGCGCTCGGCCTGACCACGCCGCAGGTCGAGATCCTCGCCGACCTCGGCGCCGAGATCGCCGCTCTGGTGGCCAAGGACGACAAGACCCTGCGCACGGTGCTCAAGCGCGTGGCCGAGAAGAACGACAAGACCCTGCGCGACGATGCCGCGCAGTGGCTGGGCGACAGCGCGCGCTTCCTCGACCTCGAGTGGTACGGCCACGTGCTCGACGCCTGGCGCGACGAGGTCGACTACAAGCCCAAGTACTTCTGGATCGCCTGGCGCGCCGCCCTCAACAAGGCCCCCACCCAGGCCCTGATGGCGGCCAAGCTCGCCGCCGAGCGCTTCAAGGACGATGCCGCCTTCACCGAGGAGTACGGCTTCATGAAGGCGCTGCTCGCGCCCGGCGCCGGCGGCGCTGGCGCTGGCGTGGTCATCCCCGGCCCGCCGGCGGCAGTGCCGCCCTGAGATAGGCTCTGGCGCTCGACCAGCTCAGCTGGACGAAGGACCGGTTCTGCTCAGGCATGGCGGTGCCCTGCTTCATGGGCGGCCTAGACAGGGCTCCTCGTCACGAACGAACGATCCCACTGCATTCCCAGAAGGGCTATTTCTTGCTTATGTTGTCTGAGAATATTTTTTCCAAGTCATGATACCAATCGTTTTGGTTGCCAATCGAAATGACCGTGAACCCATTCTCAAGACTCCTCCAAATTGTCCTGTTTCCGAGCCGTATCGATCTTTGAATGAAATTGTCGATATCCGGTTTTTGACAGAGTGGTTTGGCTCAGAAAAATAACACACTCCTGCCCCTTTGCCAACTTGCCCGACAAATCATCTATGCTGAGCAAATCATTCAGGTTGTTGTTCTCATCCCGTTTTATCAATAGGTAGTCAGTTCCTCGGTACTCGAGCTGGTATCCCTTATGAGTGGAAATGGCGGCGTTGAATGCTTTGACAGCCTGGACCGCATTCTCAAATTTCGCTTCAATGCCTTCGAGCCCAAAACATGCAGACGCGAGTAGGAGCAAGGCCATGATTCTCATGATATTCTCTTGTGTCGGCGATCCGTCCCTGACTTGGTGGAATGCTTGATAATGGGCAGGCGGGTCAGAGCCCGAGCTTGCGGCGCTTGCGCCACAGCGTCGACGGCTCGATGCCGAGGATGGCCGCGGCCTCCTCGAAGCTGTTCGACTTGGCCAGCACCATGCGGATGTGCTCGTGCTCGATATCAGCGAGCGAGTGCCGCTCGCCCAGCTGCGGCCCCCGGCGGTCGTGCTGGAAGACCCGCTGTGAGAAGGACTCGGGCTCGATCACCCGCGACGGCCACAGCACGCTGATGCGCTGCAGCTCGTTGCGCAGCTCGCGGATGTTGCCCGGCCAGGCATAGCTGAGCAGGAGCGCCTGCGCACCAGGCGAGAGCTCCTGCACCGGGCGGTTGGCGGCGGCGGCGAAGATGGCGAGGAAGTGGCGGGCGATCTCAAGGATGTCCTCGCGGCGCTCGCGCAGCGGCGGCAGCGCGAGCTCGACCACGTTCAGGCGGTAAAGCAGATCCTCGCGGAAGCGGCCCTCGCGCACCTGCACGGTCAGATCGCGGTTGGTGGCGGCGACGATGCGCACGTCGGCCTGGCGGGTGGCGCTGTCGCCGAGGCGCTCGTAGCGGTGCTCCTGCAGGAAGCGCAGCAGCTTGGCCTGCACCCCGAGGGAGAGCTCGCCGAGCTCGTCGAGGAAGAGCGTGCCACCGTCGGCGTGCTCGACCTTGCCGACCTGGTCCTTGATCGCGCCGGTGAACGAACCCTTGATATGGCCGAAGAGATCGCTGGTGAGCAGTTCGTCGGTGAGTGCCGGGCAGTTGACGGTGACGAACGGGCGACCGGCACGCGTGCTTTGCGCATGCAGGGCGTGCGCGAACATGCCCTTGCCGGTGCCGCTCTCGCCGCGCAGCAGCACCGGCACCTTCGCCGTGGCGGCGCGCGCGATGACCGCGCAGGCGGCCTGCATGGTCGGCGAGCGCGAGTTCCACACCATGCCGTCGAGTCCTTGGCGGGAATTGCGCTCGAGGTGGATGAAGGCCTCGGCCTGGCGGTGGTCGTCGATCGCGCTTTCGATCAGGCGGCGTATCTGCACCGGATCGAAGGGCTTCTGCAAGTAGTCGGAGGCGCCCGCCTTGACCGCCTTGACCGCGGTGGCGAAGGTGGCGAAGCCGGTGAGCACGACGATCTGCAGATTGGGGTTGAGCGCGAGCAGCTTGGGCACCAG
>JAYVMM010000420.1:0-3469 GCA_043758975.1 Planctomycetota bacterium
GCCTCCATGCGCGCGCGTCTGGTCGCGTTTCTGCTCGAGCCGGCAGTCCCGGCTCGGTATCCTGGTGCTCGCAATGGTCCTGATTCAGGGCGTCGCCGCAGTGGGCATCGCTGCCGACCAGGGCGCAGTTCGGGCCCAGGCGCCGGTCACTCCGTCCGCCAATCAGGGCAAGCCGGGTACATACCATGTCGACTGCAAGAAAACCGGCTATGGCTATTGGGTCTACGTCCCAGCGACCTACTCCGATGCCGCTCCTGCTGGTCTGCATCTCTTCTTCCATGGGCAGCACGGGCAGGGGGGTGCTCCCAATTTCGGCCAATGGGACGGCGCGTTCCTGCGGAAGTACAATCTCATCGGCATCAACATGCAGTACATGGACGGCGACAACATGGCGGACACCGCCGGGAAGGTCGAGGCCGCCCAGGAGGCCATCGCCCAGACGATCTCCGATTACAGGATCATCGTCGGTCGCGGGGTGATCTGCTCCTTCTCGGGCGGCGGCCTGCCGCACAGCCTGCTGGCGAGCAAGGAATCGAAGACGCGCGGGACGCTCTGGCCGTTCTGCCACGTGGCGCTGTATTCATCCAATTACCGCGTCGATGCCAGCCAGGGGACGCCGATGAGCTGGTATCTGGGTGTGGGGACCGAGGAATGGACGCTCGCCGATCTCGGCATCGATGCCACGCACCGCACCGAGGAGCTCTATGCGATTCAGAAGAAGGGCGCCTCGCCCGACGTCCATTTCAAGATCATCCCGGGCAAGGGGCACCAGATCACCGCTGCCGATGTCGCGGAATCTTCGACCGCGTTCCCCCGCAGTGATCTGGCTTATGCGCCCTTCCTCTATGCCCCCGCTTACGCCGAACCGGACCTGGTCCGCATCGTTGCGATGGCGAACGGCTTGTTCCTGGGTCCGGCGCAGTCGGCGCTCGACAAACTGGCGGCGAAGAAAGGCATCACCGATGCACTGAAGATGAAGGTCGATGCGCTGATCGCGTTGATCGAAGCGCGCATCGCCGCCATCACCACCCTGGCCAACCAGCTGGCGACGGATGATCCGACCTTGGCCGCGTACTACCTGCCGCTCTATCTGGCCGAGTGCAAGGGCACTCCGGCGGAGAAGTCCCTGCACGCGCTCATCGTGGCGCTGAGCAAGGACAAGGCAGCGGCCATCTCGCTCCTGGCCCATGACCAGTTCCTCAGCCTGTTTCCCAGCCTGCTGGTTGGTGGTGGGACGAGCCCGACCATCATGCCGGACAAGGTGTACCCGCTGACCGAGCTGTCGAAGGTGTTGGTGGGCACGTCGCAGACTGGACGCATGGCGTCCGAAATGCTGCTGCTGATCAAGAAATGAGACGCGCACAGGGGTTAGGTCGCGGGAAGCGACAGCACCGGCATCGCGCATGAATTGGTGGCCCTGGAGGCGTGCTGAGAGTTCGGGCCGAGGTGCACGCCCTGACCCATCAGCAGCCGTACCGGCTGATGCTTCGCTCCTGCGCCCCATCAGCGACCCCGAGCGTCTGGCTCAGCTGGCCAAATACGGCCGGTCTCACGGCGACCGATTCGGGTCGTCTCGACGAGGTGCTGGATAGGTTCCGGGACGCCATCCGCCTGGCACCGCTGTGGGACATCCCGCATTTCAATCTGGGACTGCACTACAAGCGGAACATGCAGTGGCAGGCCAGCCGCGATGACAATCTCATCGCCAGCCGGCTCAATCCGGCGCCAGGGGCTGCACATTGGTGGAACCTGGCATCGCGGCAACGGCGCTCGGGGACTGGGCGGTGGCGCGTCACGCCTGGGCGTCCTACGGCGTCGCTCTGCCCGCGGGCGAGGGGCCGATCGAGCTGGATTTCGGCCTGGTCCCGATCCGGCTAAATCCAGCGGGCGGCACGGAGGTCGTCTGGGGCCGGCGCATCGACCCGGCCCGTGCCCGCCTCGCCTGCATCCCGCTGCCCGAGAGCAGCCATCGATTCAGTGATCTAGTGCTGCACGACGGCGCAGCGCGCGGTCATCGCATGCGCAACGGGCGGCAGGTCCCGGTGTTCGACGCGCTGATGCTCCTACAGGCGTCATCCTTCAGGACCGTCGTGCTGCGCCTGCGTTGCCCCGCTCCTGCGGATGTCGCGGATCTGGAGCAGCGGATCGCAGCGGCTGGACGGGTCATAGAAGATTGGACCCAGTCGATCGAGGTGCTGTGCAGGCAGTGGTCGGAAGGCGTTCCGCATCAGCATGTCGAGCGTCCGGAACCGGCTTGGGCCGTGCAGCGGTGGGGCGCCCTGCCGCTCCTACCGGATGCGGATCCGACCGATCTGCTGCGCGCCTGGACGCAGGCGGGTGCGGGAAGGGAGGCGGGCATGGACGGTGCTAATCAAAGCCGCTGATGCTGAGCGGCGCTCTCAGCAGGAGGTGCGATCAAGAGCGGTCAGATTTATCCCCAAACATGCCCTTGGTCCACCATCGGGCGTCTTCTTTTTTTGTCGTAATGGGCGGGCATCCCCATTCCGCGGCAGTGAACTTGTACGCCTATGCTGGAGGCGATGGACGATTGTGCAGAATTGTAAGGGGCGATATTTGAGGAAACGCCCAGCGCGTCGCGGCCTCATCACTTGTGCCTGCCTCCGGTTAGGTTCCGTTGAACTATCGGTACGACCGATTTGGCTTGTCGTATGGGGAGATCGTATCAGGAGACTGATGTGCTATCTGAATACGACCGGTCGAGTATTTAGTGCGACGGGTCGGAATTGGCTCGTCGTATCTGGAAAAAGTGTCGGAATTATCTGACAATTCCGTGGGTGCAGCGGATGGTGGCAAAGACAGATTGAGGTGTTAGAGCATATCAAGGTCTCCTACAGCCGTACTCGCCGTCACTCATCCATCGGACACATCAGCCCAGGGCAATATGAACTCCAGCGGTCAAAGGCCGCTTAACCACCAGTCCACCGATCAGGTGGACGATCATTGAGCGGACGCGCGTACCGCCGAGCATCGTGTAATGCGCATCATGCTCTTGGTCGCGGTCCTGGCGCTGGCGGCGCACGCAGGCGAACCGGTCGGGCCTGATGTGGTGCAGCGAGGAAGTGGCGCCTACACCTACTTCTTGTTCACCGTCTACGATCTCGCCTTTGCCTGCCCCGATGGCTTGCCGGCTGCCGATGCGCTCGGCGAGCATCCCCGCTCGCTCACCTTCACCTACCATTGCGCCTGCGGTGTCGATGAGCAGAAGGATGAAATGAGCAAGGCGATCCTCAAGCGCATCGGTCGTGAGGACAAAGGCGAGATCGACACCGGTGTGGCGGCCATCAACGCGCTGTGGAAGCCGATCGCCTCGGGCGATGTGCTGGAGTTGTCGTATGTTCCCGGCACCGGGACCCGGGTACGGCTGGCGCGCAGCGACCTGGGCGTGGTCCCGGGAGCGACATTCGCCCGGGTTCTCTTTTCGATCTGGCTGGGTGACGATCCGCTCGAC
>JAYVMM010000421.1:0-2333 GCA_043758975.1 Planctomycetota bacterium
CGGCGCGCTGGGCGGCTTCCTCCCGCCGCGCCAGCTCCTCGCCTGCCGCGCGCTCGCCGTCATCATGGTCGAGCAGGGCCTCGGGCAGCGCGGCGAGGCGCTCCGGTGCGGGCGCAGGCGGCGGCGGCGGGAAGACCTCCTCGCTCGGCAGCACCGGTGGCGGCAGCGGCTGCGGCCCGGAGGCGAGGCGTAGTCCGATGGCGAGGGCGCAGGCGACGCTGAGCACCACCGCGAGGGCGAGCAGGGCAGGGCCCATGCGGCGGCGCACGCCGCCGCCCTGGGCGAGGGCGGCGGCGCCGAGGGAGGCGCGGCGCTCCGCCGCCATCTCCGCCACCCGCGCATAGCGCAGCGGCTGGCGCGCGCGCACGCGCGTGAGGTCCTCGACCATCTCGTCCGCGGTCTGGTAGCGCAGCGTGCGCTCCTTGCGCATGGCATGGTGGACGATGGCGCAGGTCTCGGGCGAGAGCGCGGCATTGTGCCGGCGCGGGTCGGGCGCCATCTCGGCCAGCACCTGGTGGCCGATGAGGAATGGCGATTTGCCGCCGAAGGGCGGCTGCCCGGTGAGCAAATGGTAGAGGCTGGCGCCGAGCGCATAGAGGTCGGTGCGCGCATCGACATCGCTCTCGGCCAGCGCCTGCTCGGGCGACATGTAGGCCGGGGTGCCGACCAAATCGCCGCTGTAGGTCAAGCGTTCGTCATCGAGCACGCTGCGCACCAGGCCGAGATCGCCGATCTTCACCGAGCCGTCATTGGCGCTGAAGATGTTGCTCGGCTTGATGTCGCGGTGGATCAGCCCGGCGAGGTGGATCGCGCGCAGGCCGCGTCCGCACTCGGCGGCGATGCGCAGCGCCTCGTCCTCGCCCAGCGCGCCGCCGCGCGCCAGGCGCTGCTGGAGGTCGCCGCCGGGCACGAACTGCTGCGCGGTGAAGAGGTGGCCGTCGGCCTCGCCGGTGTCGTAGATCGCAACCACGTTGGGATGGTCGATGCGCGCCGCCACCCGCGCCTCGCGCAGGAAGCGGGCGACGAAGGGGCGGTCGCTGGTGAAGGTGCTCTTGATCACCTTGAGCGCGACGGTGCGGTCGAGCGAGAGCTGCACCGCCTGGTAGACCACGCCCATGCCGCCCTCGCCGAGCTTGCCGACGATGCGGTAGCCGCCGAGCTGGCTGAGCGGCGGGGTGCTCGGCGGCGCGAGGTCGTCGCCGGTGAGCTGGGCGGGCGCTGGCGGCGGGGTGGCCGCCGCCACCGGGTCACCGGACGGCGGGGCGGGGGGCGCGGGCTGGTGGCTGGGCATCAGCCCTCCGCGGCGGGCGGCGGCACGACCACCCAGCCGCGCGCCGATGGTGATCGGCAGCTGCGCCATGCAACGGCCATCCGGCGACGGGCGACCGCCTCAGCGCCCGATCGCACGCACGCGCTCCTCCCCCACCGGGTCGTCGGCGCGCCGGTCCTCCTCCTCATCCAGGCTGCTGCACACGCTGGCCCCGACCACGCCCTGCTCAGCGAGCGCCTCACTGAGGCGGCGCACGCTGAGCGCCTCGCCGAACACCACCGCGGCGTAGTCGCCGCGCGCGAAGCGCACGCGCTCGCACTTGGCCAGGGTGGCCGCCGCGAGCAGCACGCGCACCTTGTCGGCGCGCGCGAGCGGACGCGGAAAGGAGAGGTCGAGACGCATCGCCATGCCGGCATGCTAGGGCGCTGGCGCGCACGGTCACCCGCCTGCCCCCGCCAGGCTCGACGCCTGCCCCGGAGGGTCAGCACGGACCCGGGGGCGGAGCAGCGGGCAGCGCGGCGGGCGGCGCGGGTGTGCGCGCAGCGCGGGCACACGCTCACGCACCCGCCAGCCCGGCGCCAGCGCTGGCTTGCCTGGCGTGCGCTGCCGACCAAGGTGCGGTGCCCGGAGTCGCACCGATGATCCTGCTTCTGCAGCACCAACGCCCCGATGGCGAAGTCGACACCTACCACCTCAAGCCGGGGCGGCGCTACCACATCGGGCGCGGTTCGGTGTGCGAGGTGCGCATCCTCGACCTCAAGCTCAGCCGCAAGCACTGCGCGGTCGAATTCGGCGAGGGCGGCTGGAACATCATCGACCTGCTCAGCACCAACGGCTGCAAGCTCGATGGCGAGCAGATCGTCGGCACCATCCCGCTCGCGATCGGCGCCCACATCGAGGCCGGCCAGACCGTGCTGACGGTGGCCCAGGTCGGCGAAGCGGCGGCGGGCGACCAGCGCGAGGTGCACGGCGCCGACGATGTCGCCGGCCACGACCACACCGCCACCGCCAAGCCCCTGATCCAGGAGGCGCTGCCGGAGGACGGCACCGGCACGGCTGCGTC
>JAYVMM010000422.1:0-8560 GCA_043758975.1 Planctomycetota bacterium
CTGCCGCGGTTGATGTCGATGTCGTCGAGCACGGTGGGGTCGGCGTCGGTGATCACCGGCACAGTGCAGGTCGGCGAGCAGCGCGCCGATGAAGGGGAACTCGCCGAGCATGCTGTGGTGGGTCTGCGGCGAATAGGCCTGCAGCCCGCCGATGCCGCGCGCCGCCAGCCGGCTGGCGATCTCAGCCGGGCTGATCTCGGCCACGTCGGTGCCGTCGCTGCAGACGGTGATCGACCACAGCACGGCGTACATGTGGATGTAGAGGTAGAAGGTGCGACGGTAGGTGAACACCTCGCTGAGCGTGCGGTGGCACTGCTTGAAGGTGTTGGGGCGCGAGATCGGGCTCTCGGTGTGCATGACGAACATGCTGCGCGAGTCTTTGAAGGTGCTCTTCACATGCTGGAAGAACTCCTTGGTGTAGAGCATCACCGACGGCCCGAAGGGGTCGGTCATGTCCATGATCACGGCGTCGAACTTCTCCTTGGTCCCCTCGACGAACTTGCGCCCGTCGCCCACTTCCAGGCGGTAGCGCTTGTCGGCGAAGGCACCGGCGTTGATCTCGGGCATCAGGCGCTCGCAGAAGTCGACCACGCCGCCATCGAGCTCGGCCATCACCGCCTTCTGCACCGGGTGCTTGAGCACCTCGCGCAGGATGCCGCCGTCGCCGGCGCCGATGATCAGCACGTCCTTGGGGTCGGGGTGGCTGGCGAGCGCGGGGTGGACCATCGGCTCGTGGTAGAGGAACTCGTTCTTCGAGGTCACCTGGGTCACGCCGTCGAGCAGCAGCACGTTGCCGAACTCCTCGCTCTCGATGATCTCCAGGTTCTGCCACTTGGTCTTGCCCTGGTGCAGGGTCTTGCCGGCCTTGTAGAAGTAGCCGAAGGTGGGGTTGAGGCGCTCGACGATATAGCGGGACATGGCGATTCCTGGTTGGCGTGGGCGTGAGCCGGATGGCGGGTGCGCCGGTTGTAGGCCGGTGGCCAGGGCCCGCAATCCGAAGATTCAGCCAAGTCCGGATGAAGGAAGGGCGTCTGGCGGGACTGGCGGTGCGCGCCCGGGCCACCGCCCGGCGCCGTCCCAATCCTTACCCCCGGCGAGCCATCCGGCGACCCGCCCGGCCCATGCCCCAGGGGGGGTCACTGGCGCTCCGCCACCGTGTCCGCTAGTATCGCGCATGCTCCATAACACTGCCTCGCCACTGATCCAGCCCGCCGAGCTGGCGCGGCTGCACAGCCTGGAGGTCGCCGCCCGCATCGTCGTCGAAGGGTTGCAGACCGGTGCCCACCGCAGCCCGCACAAGGGCCATTCGGTCGACTTCGCCGACCACCGCCCCTACGTCCCGGGCGACGACCTGCGCCACCTCGACTGGAAGGTGCTCGGGCGCAGCGACCGCCTGGTGCTCAAGCGCTACGAGGCCGAGACCGATCTCGGCTGCACCCTGTGCGTCGACGGCTCGGCCTCGATGGCCTACCGCGGCGAGCGCTCGGCGCTGGCCAAGTACCGCTATGCCGCCGCGCTCGCCGCCTCGATGGCCTACCTGGTCCTGCAGCAGCAGGATCGCGCCGGCTTGGTGCTGTTCAGCGACCGCGCGGTGCTCGAGCACAAGCCCGCGCGCAGCGGCCAGCTCGAGCGCCTCTGCCGCGCGCTCGAGGCCCACCAGCCCGCCGCCGGCACCGATGCCGCCAAGGGCCTCGAGCACCTGGTGGCGCCGGCCTACCACAAGGGCTTGGTCATCCTGTTCTCCGACTTCCTCGCCGACCCCGCGTTGATCGAGGAGACCCTCGACCGCCTCGGCCACCGCGGGCACGACCTCGCCCTGGTGTGGGTGCTCGACGCCGACGAGACCGACCTCGGGGTGGCCACGGTCAGCCGCTTCGAGGGCATGGAGGAGGACGGCGTGCTCACCGCCGAGCCGCGCGCGCTGCGCGCGGCTTACCTCGCCGAGGTCGCCCGCCACCGCATGGCGATGCAGCGCCTGTGCCGCAGCCGCAAGCTCGCCTTCGTCGAATGCACCACCAGCGAGGCGCCCTCGCTGCCGCTCAACCGCCTG
Organism: Planctomycetota bacterium; assembly: GCA_043758975.1. Taxonomy (GTDB): domain Bacteria; phylum Planctomycetota; class UBA11346; order UBA11346; family UBA11346; genus BOG-1363. Next base: position 2,051 of record JAYVMM010000422.1, read on the forward strand.
CTCGTCAGCCTGCACGCCGATCGGCGCTGAGCCGGCCCGGCCCGCCCCGCCCGCCCCGCGCGCGCATCAGCCAAGGACGTTTCATGAACGCCGTCAATTCCCAGGTCTTCGCAGTCATCATGGCGGGCGGCTCGGGCACCCGCTTCTGGCCGCTCAGCCGCGGCGCGCTGCCCAAGCAGCTGGTGCAGATCGTCGGTGACACCACCATGATCCAGGCCACCGTCGCGCGGTTGCAGCCGCTGATCAGCCCCGACCGCGTGCTGGTGATCACCACCGCGGCGCTCGCCGAGGAGACCCGCCGCCAGCTGCCGATGCTCAAGCGCGAGCATGTCATCGCCGAGCCGGTCGGGCGCGACACCGCGGCCTGCGTCTGCCTCGCCGCCATGGTGGTCGAGAAGCTCTCGCCCGGTGCGACCATGATCCTGCTGCCGGCCGACCAGGTGATCCGCCCGGCCGACCAGTTCCAGCACGCGCTCAGTGCCGGGATCGAGGTCGCGCGCAGCGGCAACCTGGTCACCTACGGCATCACCCCGCGCCACCCGGCGACCGGCTACGGCTACATCAAGCTCGCCGCGCGCCTGGGCGACGTCGGTGGGGTGGCGGTGAACAAGGTGCTGCACTTCGTCGAGAAGCCGGACGAGGCGACCGCCAAGAAGTACCTCGCCGAGGGCGGCTACCGCTGGAACTCCGGCATCTTCACCTGGCGCAGCGACGTCGTCATCGGCGAGCTCGAGACCCACTGCACCTGGCTGACCGAGGCGCTCAATCCGGTCGGCGCGGCCTTCGGCGGCGCCGACTTCGAGCGCGTGCTGGAGAAGGTCTACCAGCCGCTGAAGAAGATCAGCATCGACTACGCACTGATGGAGAAGGCGGCGAACATTTGCGCCATCACCGCCGACTTCCACTGGGACGACGTCGGCAGCTGGGACTCGCTCTACGACCACCTCCCGGCCGACGCCGCAGGGGTGATCAAGCGCGGCGAGGTGCTCAGCCTCGACTGCCAGGACAGCCTGCTGGTGTCCGAAGGCGGCCAGCTGCTGGTCGGGGTCGGGCTGCACCACCTTAGCGTGGTGGCGACCAAGGACGCCATCCTGATCATCCCCAAGGGACGCAGCCAGCAGGTCAAGCAGGTGGTCGACGCGCTCAAGGCCAAGGGCCGCACCGAGCTGCTTTAAGGCTGCCGCCGCGCGCTCAGCGCGCCGCCGCCGCGCTGCCGGGCGCCAGGCCGAGCGCCTGGCGCATGACCTGGAACTTGAGCTCGGTCTCGGCCACCTCCTCCTCCGCCTGCGAGGTCTCGACGATGCCGGCGCCGGCGAACAGCCGCGCGCGTCCATCGCGCAGGATGCCGCCGCGCAACGGCACGATGAAGCGGCAGCGCTCTGGGGTCAGCCAGCCGAGCACGCCGGCATAGAGCCCGCGGCTCAGGCGCTCGTGGCGGGCGATGTAGTTGATCGCAGTGGCAGTGGGCAGGCCGCATACCGCCGGGGTCGGATGCAGGGCGGCGAGCAGCTCGAGGTAGTCGCGCTGGCGCAGCTCGGCGGCGACCAGGGTCTCGAGGTGGAGCAGCCGCCCGAGGTGGCGCACATGCGGCGCCGACGGCACCGTGAAGGGCGCGCAGCGCGGGCGCAACACGCTGACGAGATGCTCGACCACCACCCCGTGCTCCTTGCGCTCCTTGGTGCAGGACATCAGCGCCTCGGCGCGCGCGAGATCAGTGGCGGGGTCGCCGCCGCCGGCGCTGGTGCCGGCCAGGGCCATGGTCGCAACCGTGCGATCATCGGCGGCGAACAGCAGCTCGGGGCTGGAGCCGAGGAACAGCGCGCCGTCGTCGAGGTCGTGGGCGTAGAGCGTGCTCTCACAGCTGCCGGCCTCGCGCAGGCGCGCGAGCACCGTGGCGGGGGTCATGCCGCGCGGCAGCGCCTCGTCGCAGGCGCGCGCCAGCACCACCTTGCGCATGGCGCCGTCGTGGATCAGCGCCACCGCGTCCTCGACCTCCGCGGCATAGTCGCCGGCGAGCGCCGGCCAGGGCGCGGGCGGCGCCGGCGCGCACGCCTCCGGCTCGCCGAGCAGGCGCTCAGCCAGCGCGTCAGGGTCGGACTCTCGGGCAGTGAGCGCGCACGCCGCCACCGTCCAGCCGCTGCCGTCGGCGCGCCGCCAGCGCAGCCGGCGCGGCAGCCACAGCCGCCCGCCGGGCAGGCGCGTGCCCCAGTGGCCGGCGCCGCCCGCGTGGTCCTCGAAGCTGCAGGCGGCGAGCACGGCGGGCAGCCCGGGCGCGCCCGCCGTCGGCGGCGCAGCGATGGCGGTGATCGCGCGCGCCTCCAGGCGCGCGAACTCGCGCGCGAGATGGCTGCCGCGCCCTGGCCCGTCGCAGCCGGCGCTCCACGCCTCGCCCTCGGCGAGCAGCCAGTCCCCGCCCTGCCACAGCAGGGTGCGCGCGCGTCCCGCTGCCGCGGCGAAGGCGTCATGCGGTTCCTCAGCAAGCGCGCACGGCCACGCCACCACCGCCCAGGCGCGCCCATCGCGTTGCAGGCGCGCGAGGGCGAGGGCATCGGCGCAGGCGGCGCGGGCGGTGGCGTGGAGGTCCATGGGCGGTGCTGCAGTCGGTGGCCGCCCAGGCGCGGGCGCGGGCGGAGGGAGGGAGGCAGGCGGAGGGGACAGGCGGCGGCGAGACGATTGTCTCCCGCCGCGCGGGCGGGCAATGCCTAGCGCGCGACGGCGAAATGCCGGAGTTCGCGGATAATCGTGACCTTGACCTCGCCCGGGTAAGTGACCTCGTCCTCGATGCGCCGGGCGATGTCACGCGCGAGCTTGGGCAGCTCGGTGTCGGTGACGTCACGGCCCGAGACTATTACCCGCAGCTCGCGTCCGGCCTGGATGGCATAGGCCTTCTGCACCCCCTTGTAGCTGCAGGCGATCTCCTCGATCTGCTCGAGGCGCTTGATGTAGCCCTCGACGTTCTTGCTGCGCGCGCCCGGGCGCGCGGCGGAGATGGCGTCGGCTGCGGCGGCCAGCACGGTGTAGGCCGAGAGCACGGTGTGGCCCTCGTGGTGGGCGAGCGCGGCGTTGGCGACGATCTCGCTCTCGCCGTAGCGCTTGAGTGCCTCGTAGCCGAGCTCGGGGTGGCTGCCCTCCTGCTCGTGGTCGATGGCCTTGCCGATGTCGTGCAGCAGACCGCAGCGCCGCCCGAGCTTGGGGTCGAGCCCGAGGTCGCCCGCCATGTGCGCACACAGGAAGGCGACCTCCTGGGTATGCTTGAGCACGTTCTGCCCATAGCTGGTGCGCCAGTGCAGCTTGCCGAGCAGCTTGATCAGCTGCGGGTGCAGGCCCGAGACCTCGCAGGCGAAGGCGGCGTCCTCGCCGAGCTTGACCACTTCGCGGTCCATGTCCTGCTGCACCTGGAGCATGACCTCCTCGATGCGTCCGGGGTGGATGCGCCCGTCCTCGAGCAGGATGGAGAGGGTGCGGCGCGCCATCTCGCGGCGCAGGCCGGAGAAGCAGCTGATGGTGATCGCGCCCGGGGTCTCGTCGATCAGGAGATCGACGCCGGTGGCCTGCTCGAAGCTCTTGATGTTGCGCCCCTCCTTGCCGATGATGCGCCCCTTAAGGTCCTCATCGGCGAGCGGCACGCGCGCGATGGTGGTCTCGGCGGTGTGCTCGGCGGCATAGCGCTGGATGGCGCGCGAGATGATCTCCACCCCGAGCTCCTTGGCGCGCGCGGTGGTCTCCTTCTCGTGGCGCGCAATGCGCCCGGACTGCTCGGCGGTGAGGGCCTCGTCGAGCCGACGCATGACCTCCTCGCGCGCCTCCTCGCGCCCGAGGCCGGAGATCGCCGCCAGGCGCTTGTCGATGCCCGCCTCGCGCTCATCGAGCTCGGCGGCGCGCCCACCCAGGTCGCGTTCACGCTGGGCGAAGGCCTCATCGCGCTCGCGCACGCGCGCCTCGCGGCGGTCGGTGGTCTCGAGCGTGCGCTCGAGCGCCTGCTCGCGCTCGATGAGCTTGCTGTCCCGCCGTTGCGCGCGTCCCTCCGCCTCCTCGGTGCGCGCGCGTTCCTCGGCGGCGCGCCGGCGCTCAGCCGCGACCTGCTCGCGTTCGCCGGTGTTCGCGGTGGTGAGCGCGGCGCGCTCCTCGGCCAGGCGCTGGCGCTCCTCGGCCAAGCGGGCGTCCGCCGCAGTCGCCTGGGCGGCGGCGCGGACCTGGGCTTCGCTTTCGAGCCGGGTGCGTTCGCGTGTCAGCTCGGCAGCGAGGCGGGCATCCTCGCTGGCGCGCTGCAAAGCGGCCTGGCGGCGCGCGCGCGCCCTCTGCAGGCCGTAGGTGATGCCGGCGCTGACGCCGGCCGCGGTGAGCGCGGTCGCCAGCACGATCAGGGGGTCCATGGCAACCTCGTGGTGAGCGAGGACCATTCGGGACTGCGAGCGCTGCGGTTCAGGTGCGCTGAGGAGCGGAGAATCCTCGCTGGCGATACCGTAAGATCTTCAGTGAGAGCAGGTTATGTTTCGCAGTTGAGATGCCGGCCAAGCCGGCGACCGAATAATCCGTTGGTGAGGCGAAATAGGTCGGGAGGAGTGCAGGTCGAGACGGGAGGGGTCGCGAAGAAGCGCGTCACAACGTGGAGAATCGCTGAGGGTCGAGACGAGTCGCGAGAGCGACGACATGAAGGCTGGCGAAAGGCAGAAACAAGAGGGCGTTAAGGCAACGCCGCCTTATGAATACGTCCGCCACCGCGGCAGTCAAACGACTCCGGGGAAGCCTTGCCGTCCGGCAGGGGGCCATGGCATAGGCGGAGACAGGCACATACTGCGCCGCCATGGATCCGTCCAGCGAGCAGCGCACCCGCCAGCGCGCGGCCGTCCTCAGCCTGGCGGTCGGCCTGCTCATGCTGGCGCTCAAGATGGGCGCCTACCTGCTGACCGGCTCGACCACCATCCTCTCCGACGCCCTCGAGTCGGTGGTGCACGTGGCCGCGGTGCTGTTCATGTTCTGGTGCTTCCGCTTCGCCTCCGCCCCGCCCGACGCCGAGCACCCCTATGGCCACGGCAAGGCCGAGTACCTCTCGATCGGCTTCGAGGGCGGCGCCATCGCCCTGGCCGCCCTCGCTATCGTGTGGGAGGCGGTGCGCGGCCTGCTCGCCGGCCAGGCGCCCGCCCGCCTGGACCTCGGCATCATGCTGGTGGTGGTCGCCTCGCTCATCAACCTCGTCCTCGGCTTGTATCTCGTGCGCGTCGGCCAGCGCACGCGCTCGGTCATCCTGGTTGCCGATGGCCAACACGTGCTCGCCGACGTGTGGACCAGCCTGGGGGTGCTCGCCGGGGTGGTGCTGATGCTGGTGGTGCCCGGGGTTCGCGCCCGCGCGTGGATCGACGCGCTGGTGGCGGGCGCGCTCGCCATCGCCATCCTGGTGGTCGGCGCGCGCCTGCTGCGCCAGTCCATGCGCGGCCTGCTCGACGAGGTCGACCCGGTGGCGCTGGCGCGGGTGGTGGAGGCGATCAACGAGATTCGCGACCCCGCCTGGCGCGACGTCCACAACCTGCGCCTGCGCACCAGTGGCGACTTCACCTTCGTCGACTTTCATCTCGTGGTGCCGTCGCAATGGAGCGTGGCCGCCGCGCACAGCGCGGTCGAGCGCCTCGAAGGCCACATCCTCTCCGCGCTCAAGGCCAAGGGCGCGGTGATGATCCACCTCGACCACCCGCACACCGACGCCACCGTCGGCATCGACCGCCCGCCGAGCGCGGAGGAGGTGGCGCCCTTCACCCTCGCGCAGGCGAGCCGGCTCAAGCCCGACGAGCGCGCCGGCGAACAGCTGGTGGCCCGCAACCACCCGTGAGCAGCGGCAGCGGCAGCGGCAGCGGCAGCAGCAGCGGCGCGACCGCCGCCCGGCACTGCCCTCCGCCATCCGACTAAAGGCGGTCGGCGAGCTCGAGCAGGTCCTTGAGGTCCTTCATGAACGCCGCGCCGGCGGCGCCATCGATGTAGCGGTGGTCGGCCGAGAGCGTCAGGCTGAGCTGCTTGGCGGCGAAGAAGCCGCCGCCGCGCACCACCACCTCGTCGCGGATGCGCCCGATGGCGATGATGCCGCTCTGGCCCGGGGGGACGATGGCGACGAAGCGGTCGACCGGGAAGGCGCCGAGGTTGGAGAGAGTGAACAGCGCGCCGGTGTAATCCGCCGGCGCGAGCTTGCCGGTGCGCGCCTTCTCGACCAAGGCGACGGAGTCGGCGGCGATCTCACCCACTGCCTTGAGGTCGCAGTCCCACACCACCGGCACCACCAGGCCGCCGGGCACGCTGACCGCGAAGCCGATGGCGATGCGCTCGGCGTAGCTGACCCCGGCCTCGCCCCAGCTGGCGGCGAACAGCGGATGGCGGCGGATGGCCAGCGCGGTGGCGCGTGCGATGAGGTCGCCGAAGCTGATCTTCAGCCCCGCCGCCTTGTCGCGCTCGCGGCGCGCGATCAGCGCCGCGGCGTCGACGCTGACCTCGAGCTGGAACGCGGGGATGGTGCTGGCCGAGAGC
>JAYVMM010000423.1:0-3092 GCA_043758975.1 Planctomycetota bacterium
CCGCGCACGAGGTGCGCGCCGGCGGGCCTCGCGCCGCACTGCTGCGCGAGGCCGGGCGCATCGCCGGCGCGCGCGGACGCATCGTCGTGCTCGAGCATATGCGCGACGGCTGGAACCTGCTCGCCTATGGGCCGGGGTGCCTGCACTTCCTCCCGCGCCGGGCCTGGCTCAGCACCTTCGCCGCCGCCGGACTTACGCTGGTGCGCGAGGCCGCCCTCACCCCGTTCGTGCACCGCTTCGAGTTGCGCGGCGCGGCATGAGCCCGGATGTGCACCTGCGGGTAGCCGGCGCTTTGCAGCTGCTCATCGCGGCGGCCCACCTCGCCTTCCCGGCCGCGCTGCACTGGGATGATGAGCTGGCGCGGCTGTCGCCGCTCAACCGCCAGCTGTTCCACGTCCACACCCTGTTCGTATGCATGGTGCTGCTGCTGCTGGGCGCGCTCTCGCTGTTCGCCGCGGACGCGCTCTCGACGCCGACCCCGCTCGCGCGCCTGGTGACCGCGGGCATCGCGGCGTTCTGGGCCCTGCGGCTGTACTGCCAGTGGTTCGTCTTCGCGCCTGGGCTGTGGCGCGGAAACCGCGCACGCACCGCCATCCACCTCCTGCTCACCCTGTTGTGGAGCTATTTCACCCTGGTCTACACCTGGGCGCGCGTCGCGCTCGGCTGAAGCCGGGCGCGCGCGCCAGCGGGCAGACTGGCGGTTGACGCTGTCCAGGCGCGGCGCCAGGCTCGGGCATGGACCTGCCCGCAGAATCCGCGTCCGTGCCCGTGCCGTCGGCGCCCGCCACCACCGGGGGGAGTGCGCATGCGCGCACGTGAGCTCGCGCGTGCGCTCACGCGTGTGCTCACCCGCGGCCTCGGCCTGGAGGTGCGGCGCCGGCGCATGGTGCAGGCACCCTACCTCATGGAGGTGCATGCGCCGGGCGCGGACTTCCGCTTCTGGATTGCCGATGACCTCGGGGAGCGCTGGTACGCCACCGCCGACCATGCGCATAACCCCGAGCTGCTCGCGCTGCGCGCGCTCGCGCGCGCCGGCGACCGCGTGCTCGAGATCGGCTGCCACCACGGCCTGCACACCGTCTACCTCGCGCATGTGGTCGGACCGGACGGGGTGGTGGTGGCGATGGAGGCTGATCCCGGCAATGCCCTCATCGCCCAGGCCCAGCTCCAGCTCAACCGCCTGGCGCACGCCATGGTCGAAGCGGCGGCGGCGGGCGCGGAAGGCGGTCGGGCGCGCATCTCCCTGGTCGACAATACCATCAGCGGCGCCGGCGGCCCCGACGAGCTGATCGAGGTGCCGGTCCTCCCCGGCGACGAACTCGACCGCCGGCATGGCCCGGTCACCGTGCTGAAGATCGACGTCGAGGGCTGGGAGGCCAAGGTCCTGCGCGGCTGCGCCGGCATCCTGGCGCGCCGCCCGCGCCTGGCACTCGAGCTGCACGGTCCGTTGCTGCTGCAGGCGGGTGATCGCAGCGAGGAGGTCGCCGCCCTGCTCGCACCGCTCGCCTACCAGGGTATGGTCATGCTGCCGAGCCTGGAGCAGATCCCCTATCAGGTGGACCAGCTGCCCGCGCTGTGCCGCGCCCATCCCAAGGTCAACCTCTTCCTCACCCCGGGCTGAAGCGCGTTGGCGATGCGCGGCGTGCGCTCGACCGCCGGGCCGCCCATTGCCGTCGGCTAGGGCTTGGACGCCGCCGTGCCGACCAGCTGCGGGCAGCTGCCCGGGCCGAAGGCGACGTTGTGCTGGGCGGAGAACTCCAGGCGCCCGCCGGCGCTATGGAAGGTGAGGGTCGAAGTGTAGGGGGTCTGGACCAGGGCCAGCTTCACCACCAGGGTGTCATCCGAGCTCCACGCCGCGCTGGCCTGGACCAGCGGCTTCTCCGGCACGCTGAGGAAGCGCTCGATGCCGTTGGCGAAGCCGGCGGCGCGCGCGCCCCAGCTGCCGAAGGCGAGTGGCGTGCGCGTCTCGCCGGCGGCGGTGCGCACCACCAGGGCGGGCGCGGGGCCGTTCAGCTCGAAGGACAGCGCGCTGATGCCGCGGTCGTTGTCCGGGAAGGTGTACCAGACTCCGGACAGCTTCTCCGCCAGGGGTGAGGAGGACGCTCCCGCGGGCAGGCGCAGGGCGAGACCGGCGAGGGTCGCGGTGAGCGCCTGGTCGGCGACCTCGTCGGCGGGCAGGGCCGCCGGGCCGAGCGCCGGCAGCAGGCGGTCCCAGATCAGGTTGAGCACCGCCTGCATGTCGCGCACGCCACTGGTGATCGCCACCACCGCGTCGCTCTCCGGCAGCACGATGCAGTACTGGCCGAAGGCGCCGTCGCCGCGGTAGGCATGGTGGCGGCAGCGCCAGAACTGGTAGCAGTAGCCCTGCTCCCAGTCGCTCGTCGGATTGCTGCCGTTGCCGACCTGCAGGGTGGTCGCCTCCGCCACCCACGCTGCCGGGACCAGCTGCTGGCCCTGCCACCGGCCCTGCTGGAGGTAGAGCTGGCCGAAGCGTGCGATGTCCTCGGTGCGCCCCATCAGGCCGTAGCCACCGGCCGAGATCCCTTGCGGGCTCGCCACCCAGCTGGGATGGTCCCAGCCGAGCGGGACGAACAGCCGTGGCCGGAGGTACTCGAGCACGCTCATGCCGGTGGCCTTCTGCACCATCGCCGAGAGCATGTAGGTGGCCGGGGTGTCGTAGAGGAAGCGGGTGCCGGGCTTGAACTCGACCGGCTGGGCGAGGAAGCGCTTGGTCCAAGGCGCGGGCGTGATCCCCGGCTCGTCCTTCCAGATCGGCGCCTCCTTGAGGTGGCCGGTGGCCATGCGCAGGAGATCGCGCACGCGCATCGCGCGCAGGTTGGCCGACGGCTCGCCCGCGGCGTCTTCGGGGAAGGCCTTGAGCACCTCGTCGTCGAGGGTGAGCTTGCCCTCGGCGATGGCGAGGCCGACCGCGGTCGAGGTAAAGCTCTTGCTCAGCGAATAGAACATGTGCGGCGTCTGCGCATCAAAGGGCCGCCACCACGCCTCTGCGATGACGCTGCCGTGGCGCACCAGCATGAAGCTATGCATGCCGTCGATGTCGTGGTCGGCGGCGGCGATGAAGTCGCGGATGG
>JAYVMM010000424.1:0-10923 GCA_043758975.1 Planctomycetota bacterium
CGGAGAAGCCGATGATGCCGATGCGCGTCTGGTCCAACCCCCAGGTCGCGGCATTGGCGCGCACCAGGCGCAAGGCGCGCTGGGCGTCGAGCAAGGGCACCTCAGGACGCCCCGCCGGCAGGCGGTATTCGAGCACCACGCCAGTGATGCCATGGCCGCCCAGCCACTCGGCTATACCATGGCCTTCGGGTCCGCTGACCAGGCCGCCGTAGCCGCCTCCCGGGCAGATCACCAGGGCGGTGCCGTTGGGGTGCGGCGGTCGATGGACGGTGATGGCGGCGGTGCTGGTCTCGCTGCGTCCATCGCCGATGGGCGCCTGGCCGGGCCACAGTGCGATGCGTTCGCCGACCGGCTCGCCGGCGCACAGCGAGGAGACCAGCGCGCCGAAGAGGAGGGTGAGGATGGGCCTGGCAATACGGTCGTTCAGCATGGTCGCCTCCGCGCGATGATCCGCCGATTAGATGAGGGCGGGCGGCATAAAGCCGCCTCGCCCAGGTCCGCACCCCAACCGCCGCGCGCGGCGCCGCCTATTCGGCGGAGAAGCGGTAGATGGTGGTCGAGGCGAGGGTCTGTCCCGGGCGCAGGATGGTGGTGGGGAAGTCCGGATGGTTGGGCGAATCCGGGTAGTGCTGGGTCTCGAGGCAGAAGGCGTCGCGGTAATGGTAGAGGCGACCGCTCTTGCCCTGCAGCTGCTTTTCCGCCGGCTCCTGGACATGGGGCATGAAATTCGCGGTGTAAAGCTGCACGCCCGGCTCGGTGGTGAGCACCTCGAGGGTGCGTCCGGTGCTCGGGTCATGGATGCGGGCGACCAACTCGGGTGCGCTGCCATGGTGGTCGATCACCCAGCAGTGGTCGTAGCCGGCGCCGAGCTTGAGCTGCTCGTCATCGGCGCCGATGCGCTCGCCGATGGCATGCACGGTGGTGAAGTCGAGCGGGGTGCCCTTGACCGCGCGCAGCTCGCCGGTCGGGATGAGGCCGGCATCCACCGCGGTGATGCGGCTGGCATTCAGTGTCAGCTGATGGCCGAGGATGTCGCCCTGGCCCTCGCCCTTGAGGTTGAAGTAGGAATGGTTGGTGAGGTTGACTGGGGTCGCCTTGTCGGTGACCGCGCGGTAGTCGATGCGCAGCTCGTTGGCGTCGGTCACCCGGAAAGTCACCGTGACGTCGAGATTGCCGGGATAGCCCTCCTCGCCGTCCGCGCTGCGGTAGCGCAGCTCGAGCGCCTGGTCGGCGCCATTGACGATCGGGGTCGCCGTCCACACCACCTTGTCGAAGCCCTTGATGCCGCCGTGCAGGCTGCACTTGATCCCTGCCGGATCATTGTTGGTGGCCAGGGTGTAGGTGGCGCCGTCGACGGTGAAGTGCCCGCCGGCGATGCGGTTGCCGTAGCGTCCGACGGTGGCGCCGAAATAGGGCGAATGCCCGGGGCGCTGGTACTCCTCCAGCGTGCTGTAACCGAGCACCACGTCGGCGTAGTGGCCGGAGCGATCGGGCGAGGTCAGGCTCACCACCGTGCCGCCATAGTCACTGATCACCGCGGTCATGCCATTGGCGTTGCTGAGGGTGAAGAGGTGCACCGGCGCGTTGCCGACCTTGCCCCACGACGTCACCTTGGGCTGCTCGCGCACCTCCTGGCAGCCATTGAGGAGCAGCGCGGCAGTGGCGGCCAGCGCCAGGGTGGGGCAGCGTGGGAAGGTGCGGTTGGTCATGCGTTCTCCTTAGCGGGAGTGGCGGTCGAGGTCCAGGGCTATCCGACCGCCTACTCATACCCCACTGCCACGCGGAACGCGGCACACTTTCGGCATAACTCCTGGCGACCGCGAGCGCCGCCAAGTCGCTGCATGAGCGCGCATGCACCGGCGGTTCCACCGCGTTTTCACGTTCAAACCCGCCCGCCACGGCTATCATGCCAGTCATGGTCCGTGCCCTCGTCCAGGCCACCCTGCTCGCCGGAGTGCTCAGTGCGTCCAGCCACCCAGGACTGCTCGCCGGCGAGGGCGGCCAGCTGTTCCAGGCCATCGACCATGCCCTCGCGCAGCAGGACACCACCGTGCTCGAGCGCGCGCTCGCGATTTCCGACGCGCTGCCGCCGCGCGACGCGCTCGGACGCACCCCGCTCACCTACCTGATCGCCACCGTCGGCGACGACCCCGACGCGGCGGTCTGCCAGCTCGAACTGACCCTGGTGCAGCGCCTGCTCGCCGCCGGCGCCGATGGTGCTGCCGCTGGGGCCGACGGCGACCCTCCCCTCCACCTCGCCGCCGCCTGCGGCCAGCCCGCGCTGGTCACGGCCCTGCTCGCCGCCGGTGCATCGCCGGAAGCGCTCGACGGCAAAACCCGCACCGCGCTGATGGCTGGGCTGGCGGCGCGCTGGCCGAGTCCGGAGGTGGTGGCGGCGCTGCTCGCGCACCACGCCACCGCCCTGGCGCCCGGTGGGCACGGCGCCCACCCGCTCGCCAGCGCGATCAGCTGCCGCCTGACTGCGCTTGACGACCTCCGCCAAGGAGCCAGCGCGGTCTTCGGCGGCCCGCCGCCGGCGCAGCGCGCTGCCTCCGCTCTGCGCATCGTCGAGCTCCTGCTCAAGGCGCAGGCGCCCACCGCGGTGACGGTGCCCGGCCCCAGCGGCTTCGCCTGGCCAGCGCTGCACGCGGTGGTACGCGCCGGCGACCTCGAGTGCGCGCGCCTGCTGCTCGACCATGGGGCGGAGACCACCGGCACCGTCGATGGTGGTTTCGGACTGATGCGCTGCGCGGTCGATTCGGGGCGGCCCGCGGCGGTGCAGCTCATCGCCGGGCTCGGCATCGGGCTCGACGAGGTCGACGAGAAGGGCAGCCCGGTGGCATTCGCCGCCGGCGATGCCGAGGTGCTCATCGCCTTGCTCGCGAGCGGCACCAGCCCGGACGCCAGACGCGCCGACCGCGCCACCCTGCTGCATTACGCTGCCGAGGCCGACCAGGCGACGCTGATCACCGCGCTCATCGACCATGGCGCGCATGCCGAGCTGACGCTCGAGGCCCTCCGCCCGCGCACGGCCAAGGAGCTGCGCGATGACGGCGGCTGGATCATCGGGCGTACCCCGCTATGGCTCGCCCTCGCCGGGCACCGTCCGCATGCGCTGCTCACCCTGCTCGCGCGCGGTTCGCCGACCCGGGTGCGCCTGGCCGATGGCACCACCGCGCTGCACCTCGCGGCGCGCTGGTCGGGACCGCTGCTCGGCGCCGCCGGCGAGGCGGTACCCGCCGGCCAGCCCGGCGACGCAGCAGCGCTCATCCGCCTGCTGGTCGCCGAAGGAGCGCCGGTGGATGCACGAACAGCCGCCGCGGCCGCCAGCGTCAGCGCCGCGGTCGGCGGACGCAGCCCACTGCATGAGGCCTGCCTCGCCGGCGGGCTCGACGCCGCCGCGACCCTGCTCGAGCTTGGCGCCGACGGTCGCCTCAAGGACGGCCAGGGCTGCGAACCTTGGCGTCTGGCCCTTGCCGAACCGGGAAGCCGCGCAGCCTGGATCGCGCTCTTCGCCCAGCACGGCATCGTGGTCGATGCCCGCGAGGTCCACCGCCTGGAACTGCTGCAGGCGGTCGCGCAGGGTAATCGCGTCCGCGTCGGCGAGCTGGTGGCTGCAGATCCCGCGCTCCCGACCCTCACCGCGACCGGCCCGGCGGCACGCGGCGGCCTGCCGGTGCTGCAGCTGGCGCTCGCGTGCCACGACCAGGAGTTGGTGGCAACCCTGCTCGCGCACGGCGCCGACCCCTGCGCCTGCGATGCGCGCGGACGCGCGAGCATCCACCTCGCGGTCGAGAGCAACCAGCCCGAGCTCCTCACGCTGCTCATCGCGCACGGCGCCGGCATCGACACCCTCAGCGCGGGCGAGCGCTCTGCCGCGGTCACCCCGCTCGCCCTCGCGCTCGGCCGCGATCCCGGCGGCCAGGTGCTGCGCGAAGCGGTGCAGAGCTTGTCACTCGCGCGCGCCGTGCTCGCTGCCGGCGCCGACGTCAACGCCGGCTGCGGCAGCGACCACTGCCCGCTCGAGATCGCCGCTGCCGCCGGCAACCTGGCGGCGGTCCAGCTGCTGCTCGAGCACGGTGCGCGCACCGACTTCACCGACAGCGGCGGGCGCACGCTGCTGCACCTGCTCGCCTGGGGCGCAGCCAACGGTCCGGACATCGCCGAGTTGCTCATCGCCCGCGGGCTGGACGTCAATCAGGCCGACCGCCAGCGCCACGAGGTGCCGCTCCACCGCCTGGCGCGGGCGGGGCGCACAACGGCACTCACCCTGCTCATCGCCCACGGTGCCGCCGTCGATGCCCGCGATGTGCGCGAGCGCACCCCTTTGATCTTCGCAGCGGAGGCGGGCAACCTGGCGGCGATCGAGGCCCTGCTCGCCGCTGGCGCCGCCATCGATGCCAGCGACCTTGACGGCGTCACCACGCTGAGCGCCGCGGTCGAGGCGGCGCAGGTGGAGGCGGTGGCGCACCTCCTCGCCCATCATGCCAGCAGCGTGCAGACCGACCTCGCCGCGGTGCGCGGATGGACCCACCTGCGGCTGGGCCAGCACTACAAGCTGCAGGCACTGCTCGCCGCCGAGCCCGCGGTGGCGGCGGCGCGGCTGATCCACGGACAGACCCTGCTCATGCGCGCCGCCGACCGGGGCGACGCCCAGAGCGCGCGTCTGCTGCTCGAGGCCGGCGCCGATCCACGTGCGGTCGATGAGCGCGGGCGCAGCGCGCTGATGCATGCGGTGCAAAGCAGCGGGCCGGACCGCGCCACCCTGGTCGCCAGCCTGCTCAAAGCGGGCGCCAGCGCCGGCTTCGCCGACCCCCACGGCCAGCGCGCCGCCGACCTGGTGCCGGCCAAAGCCGGTGGCGATGCGCGCCAGGAGCGCATCAACCACGTGGTGCTCAGCCTGCTCAGCGCCGATGCCGGCGGGGCGCCGCGGCCCTAGGCCGAGTTGGCGCTGCCTGAGGACCGGCTGATCTGATCACGGTCACTTTGGGCGTGCGCTCACGCCCAGATAGGAGCACCGTCAGATCGCTGGCCCCTGGACTCAACCTCAAGGCCGCAATAGGGGCTGCGTACCGTGCTGCCAGGCGGAACATTTCAGCCGCTTCAGGGGCGCGGCCCCAGCTGCGCGCGATAGTTGAAGCGGTCGTTGGGCGCGGCATCGCCATTGAGGGTGAAATCGCTGGCCTCGCCGGTTTCCAGGATGCCATCGGCCCACTTGAAATCGAGCGTCACCGGCCCGTCCGGCAGGCCGAGCGCCGCGCGCGGGATCTCGAGGACCAGCTCGTTGCCAGCAAGATGGTAGCCGATGTCGGTGGCGGCGGTCCAGCGGTAGCCTGGGCCGGCATGGCGTTCCAGGACCGCCCGCGTGGCGCTGGGGGTGAGGCGGTTGACCACAGCATCATAGCCCAGCCAGCCGGTGCGCGGGTCGTGATCGGCATCGATGAACAGCAACATCCAGTGCTTCCCAGTCGGGGGCGTTATCGGGTCGTTGGTGCGCATGTAGAACCACACCGTGGAGTCGTCATAGGCCACCTTCGCCGCCACCAGGTCGTTGCGTCCGGTGTGGTTGACGTACTGCTCGCCTTGGTTCCAGCCAGGATGGTCGCGCTGGACCGGGTCGCCGATGTCGTCCCGGTACTCGGGCACCACCGCTTGCCATTCGGCGAAGCCCCGCTCCGGATGCATGGTGCGCCGGGTGCACGCCTCCGGACCGGCGCGGACGCCCTTATAGCGGCGGATGTCGGCAACCAGCTGGTAGTAGAAATCGTCCCCGAAGCCGCCCTGCACCGGTTCGATGTCCCGGCTGTGCTCGGCATCAAACTGGTCGACGAACATCACCGGGGCGCGCACACCGTTGAATTCGGAAAAACGGCCGGCGATCCACTCGTTCCAGCCGGTCACGAAAACGAATTGCGGGTCTTCCTGGAGCGCTCGCGCCCATTGCTCGGCTACGTTCAGGCCACGTGCGATGGCGTCGGGGGAATGGTCCTGGGCGCCCCCATGGAAGCCCCGGCCGCGGGCCTCAGGCTCGCTCATGCTGCCCAGGCGGCGACCAACCGCATTCTGCGCCACGCCCACCGCCATCATCTCCTTCTCCCCCTGGGCGTTTTTGTACACGTGCTGGGGATGGACCTCGAGCCAGCTCCACATGTCAGGGCGGGTGGGGCCCTGGAAATAGTCGGGTTGCGGGGTGCGGAAGGTGAAGAACGAGTGCATCTTAGCCATGGCGCTGTCGGCGTAGCCGATGGTCAGCACGCGGCTGCCCGGCACCGGCTGGCCATCGACGAAAGCCCGACCCTGGGGGTAGACCTCCGTGCCATGGGTCCACCAGCCAATGCGGCCAATGCCCATCGCGATCTCGAGCAGGTAGGCGCCGGCGGGCAGCGGCTGCTCGACACTCAGGGTCAAGGCGGCATTGTCCGCCACCACTTCGAAGCGGTGGCTGGCCAGGACGACGCCCTGCGGGCCTTCCGCCCTGAGCGTCAGGGTGAGCGCGGCTCCAGTGGTCTGCCAAGTCGGGAAGCTGCCGGCGACCGAGATGAAGGGCTTGTCGGCGGTGAATGATTGTGCCAGCGCATGTCCCGGGGTGAGAGCGATGGGCTCGTTGGGCAGATCATTCTGCGGCAGCGCCCCCTGTGGATCGACCAAGGGGGCGGGATTGGCGAGGATCAGCGGCTTGCCGCGCCACTGGAACCATAGCTCGCGATACAATCCCGGCCCGTATAGATCATGCCAGAGCTCGGCGAGCACCTTCTTCGGATCGCCGAAAGGGCAGAGGAAGGCGATCTGCGGGGTCGCATTCCCTTGAGCCCGCAGCGCAGCGAAGACTTTGAGCAGGGTCAGGTAGTAGGTCGGGTAGGTGAACTGGTTGGTGACATCGAAGATGATCACGTCGACCCCGGCATCCGCGAGCTGCTGCGCATGCTTGCGAATGACGCTCTCGTCATCGCTGAGGTAATAGCCAAAGATCGATTGCGACCAGTGGTGGGGGGCGCCCAACTTGCCCCACAGCGGGCTGTCGGCCTTCTGCATGGCGAGCGGATCCTGGCCCAGGATCTTGGCGATGTCGAAGGGTCCGCCCTCCACATGGGTGCCATGCCAGAGAAAATAGAACATTCCGACCGTGCGCCCGAGGCGACGTGGTCCGCATTCGGCGAAGCCAGGGAGGGTGCGGCCGAGGGCGTCGCAGGCTACCCAGCTGTCGGGGACGGTATCCCATCCTGGGATGGCCGCCTGCGTCGCGGCTGGGGGCGCTTCAGCCCGTTCACCTGCGCTCAGGCGCCCCACCGGGCTCGCGACCATGGCCGACAGCGCGAGCAGGAGTTGGCACCAGCGCAGCATAGTCACCAGTGCATCCTCCCTGGTACGATCCCGTCCCGGCTCATGCCGCCGGACCCGGATGCGCCGCCTGCCACGCTAGATCCGCGTCGAGGTCAGTCCACAGGACACCCGGCCTCCTCCATTAGGCCAAAGGTGACCGCTCGGAAGTAGGCGAATGCGGAGCGATGGGATCAGGCCGAAGGCTGGTATGCCTTCGTGCAGTCGATCGTTCCGGAGTGTTCGGTGACATGGGAAGTCCGAGTGGCTAGCGGCCTATCGGAGGTCAATCGAGTCATCCTGACAGCCCTGCCGAGGCAGAGAGTATGGGGCTAACGCTGCGTTTAGGCTCAATGCAGGGCTTCGAGCCACGCCAAGATCTCGCCGGCATGGCGGTCGCCAGGCTCATCGTCAAGCACCGCGCGCACCTGCGCCAGCGCCTCATCGCGGCGGCCATGCTTGCCGTAGAGGATGGCGAGCGACAACCGCGCCGCGCGCACCTGCTGGCGGTCAAGCGCGGCGCGCTGGTAATGGTCGATCGCCGTATTGTCGTCGCCGTCATCCTGGGCCATGCGCCCGGCCCACAGGTAGGTCGCGCCATCGCCATCGCCGGATGCGATCAGCGCGGCAAGCTGGCGCCTGGCTTCGGCGCGGTCGCCGGCGCGCGCCGCGAGATAGGCGGCGAGCCGGCGGACCTCGCTGCGCATGGCCTCGGCAGGCGCCAGCCGGCCGAGCAGCGTGCGTGCCTGGGCGATCTCCCCGGCCTTGGCCGCCACCTCGGCTGCCGAGAGCACCAGCGCGGGGGTGGGCTCCTCGCTGTCGAGGGCGGTGCGGTAGGCAGCGAGAGCGCGCGCCGAGAGGCCGGCGCGCTGCAGATCCCCGGCCAGGCGGCTGGCCGGGATGGACTGGGCATGCCAGGCCGCGAGCGCGGTCGCCGCCGCCTCGTCTAGATCGGCGCCGCGTTCGCGCGCCTGCAGCAGCACCTGCCAGTCCAGGCGGCGATCGTCGGCGCCGGCGTCGCTGGTGAGCAGGGCCGCGGCGGCGCGCGCGAGTTCGTCCCAGCGCGCGTTGGCCTGCAGCGCCGCCAGTTCGCTGCGCGCCAGACGATGGTCGTGCGGATAGCGCAGACGACCGAGCTGGACGGCGCTGAGCGCCTGGCTGGTGGCGCCGACGCTGAGTTGGCAGGAGACCAGGAGCGCAATGTCATTGGCGCTGGCGCTGGCGGCGGTGCCGCCGGCGAGCGCCACCGTCAGCTCGTCCATCGCCGCGGCATGATCTCCGGCGGCGGCGAGCGCGCGCCCGAGGTCGAGCCGGGTGTTGGGCGGCTGCTGCGCGGGCTCGCCTTGCAGCACCTTGCGGTAGGCGGCAGCGGCGCCGGCATGGTCGCCGGCGGCGAAGGCGAGGTCGCCGCGGAGATGCTCGAGCCAGGGATGGTCGGGGCCATGGTAGGCGACGAGGCGGGTACGCGCCTCGGCGATCTTGCCGTCGATGAGCAGCGGGCGCACCTCGTTGATCAGCAGTGCGAGCTCGCGCGTGAGCCCGGGCACCTGTGCCGGCGCGGACCCCGCAGCTTCACCCTCGGCGGAGAACGCCCCGGTGCCTCCGGGCTGGAGCAGGAGCAGCAGCAGCAGCACGGTGAAGGTGCGCATGGTATTAATGGTGCTCGGGCAGAACATAGTGGAAGGTCCACATGCAGCGAGTGGCGACCGCGCGCCCGTCCTTGCGCCCAGGGGCGAAACGAGTCGCGCGCACGCAGGCCAGGCTCGGTTCGCCGAAGAATTCGGGATGGCGCGCCTCGACCAGGGCGATGTCGCCGACCGCCCCATCCTCATGCACCACGAAGCTCACCGTCACGGTGTCGGTCAGGCCGAGGCGCTGGGCACGGGCGGGAAATTCGGGTTCGCGGCGGTTGAGCGCCTGGACCCCCTCATCGAGCTGGCCCTCGTTGACCACGCCGCCGGTGGGCAGCGGCAGCGCCGGTCCGGCGCCGACCGCGACCCCCTCGATGAGCGCGGGGGCGAGCGCCGGCAGGGCGGCGAGCACCGGCTGCTCCGGCTGCGCATAGGGATGGTCGCAAGCCAGCGCGCCGAGGTCGAGGGTGGGCAGCGGCGGCGGGGTGGCGGGCGCGGCTGGGGCGGCCTTCGGCTGCGGCGCGGGCGCCTGCGGCAGTGCCCGCGGCGGTTCGACGCGCCCGAGGTCGACCACCGCCGGCAGCGGCGACGGGGCCGCTTCGACGAGCATACGGGCGATCAAGGCGAAGATCGCCAGATTGACCACCACCGCCGCGATCATCGCCAGCGCCAGCCGGGCGAACGGCGAGCGCACGCGGCGCGGGTGCGCGAGCAGGGTCATGGCGCCTCGCGCACCTGGGCCGCGAGGTCAACATGCTCGGCGCCGGCGGCGGTGCAGGCGTCCATCACCTCGAGCATGCGCCCGGTCGGCACCATGCGGTCGGCAACCAGCAGCACGCGCGTCGCGCGGTTGTCGGCGAGCGCGTGCCTGATCGCCGGCACCGCATCGCCGCTGACCGCGCCGTTGCTGAGCACCACCTCGCCAGCGGCGGTGAGCGCCACCAGCAGGGTACCGTTGACGTCGGTGGCCTGCGCCTGGGCCGCCCCGGGGCGCTCGATGTCGATGCTGGTGTCGGCGGTGAAGCTGGTGGTGACCATGAAGAACACCAGCAGCACGAAGAGGATGTCGATCAGGCTGATGACGTTGATCTCCACCCCGCTGGGGGCGCGCCGGCGCTGGCGCAGGAAGAGCAGGGGATTCATCGCCCCTCCCCCGCCGCTGGCGCTGGCGCGCGCGCGTCGGCAGCAATGGCGGCGACGTCGCCGACCTGGCCATGGCGCGCGAAGTAGGCATGGGCGACGATGGCGGGGATGGCGACCACCAGGCCGGCGGCGGTGCAGACCAGGGCCTCGGCGATGCCGCCCGCGAGGTGCCTGCCATTGCTCGTAGAGAGATCGCTGAAGCAGGCGATGATCCCGCTCACCGTACCGAGCAGGCCGAGCAGGGGCGCGACCATGGCAAGGGCGCGCAGCAACCACAGCGGCGCCGCCATTGAGCGCTTGCGCAGCGCGGCGGCGAGCATGAGGTCGAAGATCACCGCCCAGGAGACCACCCCGGCGGCGGCGATCACCCACAGCACCGGCCCGCCGAGCGCGGCGAGGTGCCTGAGCGCGGCGAGAGCGTCAGCCATGGGCACCGCCATGCACCAGCTGGGCGAGGGGAACCGGCTGGACATGGGAAGTGGCGAGGGCGGTGGCCTGCTCCTCGATGCGCGTCAAGGTGCGTTCCGCGCGCCGCACCAGCAGGGCGTGCGCGAACAGCACCGGCACCGCCACCAACAGGCCGAGCTGGGTGGTGATGAGCGCCTCGGAGATGCCGCCCGAGAGCAGCTTGGGGTTGCCGGTGCCATGCGCCGAGAGCACCTGGAACATGGCGATCATGCCGCTCACCGTGCCGAGCAGGCCGAGCAGCGGCGAGATCGCCGCGAGCATGCCGAGGATGGTCAGGCTGCGCTCGACACGCGGGGTCTCGGCGAGGATGGCCTCGCCGAGCGCGGCGGCGCGCGCCTCGAAGCCGCGTTCGAATGCCTCCAGG
>JAYVMM010000425.1:0-2351 GCA_043758975.1 Planctomycetota bacterium
AACAACCTGTAGGCGGTTGCCCTCGATAGCCCCTCCTGTCGCGCCCATTGCATCAACTTCATGACATGAAAGAATACAAAAGAGTTCAATTCCGTCAACCGGTAACAGCCCCCGCTTCTCTAACGGCATAGCCCTAGTCCAACGAGATGACTTGCGCGGGATCATCGAACTCGACTTCTCCGACATCCTCCAGGTCAGTTCGCAGCTGGTCGCCGGGCTCTTCCACCTCATCCAGGTGGGCAGGCTGATTTCGCTGGTGGTGAGCAAGGCCAACATCTTCGTACTCAAGCAGCTCAAGCAGGTCTACCTCGACCGCTTCGTCACCATCTCCTACACCTCCTACACCTAGCCTGCAGCCTGGCCGCTCAGGCCGGAGCCGGCGGTGCCGGGCCGGCGAATTGGAAGTCGAGGTGGCAGGAGGCGACGTCGGTGTCCTTGACCCGCAGCGCGAGCAGGGTGCGTAGGGCGATGTGGGTGCCGGGCGCGCGCTGGGCGTAGGGTACGGGTGCGGTGATGCGCAGTTCGGGCAGCTGCAGGCCCATCTCGAACAGCGGCGGGTTGGCCTGCGACTGCACCACCTCGAAGCGCACCATGAGCATCGGCGGCGCCTGCGGCGGCAGGCCGCGGTCGACCATGGCCAGCTCGCAGGGGTAGGTGCCGGGATGCTCGAATTGCAGGCGGATATAGGCGTGCAGGAAGGGCACCAGCACGTCCTGCGCGGTCTGCCAGGTGGAGTAGGTGCCGGCGATCACCCACTTGCCCTGGTCGGTGCGGTAGACGTGGTCGCACAGGATGAGGGTGCCGCGGATCTCGTGCATCGGCTGGAGGTCGCGGCTCATAGACTGTCCTCGTTCTCGCAGAGGATAGGCGCGCGCGCTCCCGCGCCAGGGCGCGCTGGGCGCGGCGGGGAGCCGGGGCGGCTCATGACCGCCACCGCGCCGACGATGAGTGCGGCAGCCAGAGGGGTTACGGGGGCGAGCGGTTCATGGTGCAGCCAGCAGCCGAGCAGCAGGGCGACGAGCGGGTTGACGTAGGAATAGCTGGTGGCGAGGGTGGCCGAGGTGTGGCGCAGCAGCCAGACGTAGGAGCCGAAGCCGACCATCGAGCCGAAGGTCGCCAGGTAGGCGAAGCTCAAGCCTGAGGCCGGGCTGATCGCCTGCAACCCGCCACCCGCGAACTCGCCGTCGAGCCCGCCAGCCAGGGTGAGCGCGGCGCCGCCGCACAGCATGTGCAGGCTGGCGCTGACCAGGGGCGGTGGCGCGTCCTGTTGGCGGCGCGCATACAGCGAGCCGAGCGCCCAGCTCAGGGCGGCGGCGAGCAGCAGCCCGGCGCTTTTCCAGTCGACGAGATGGTCGCCACCGGGCCCAGCCAGCACCGCGACCCCGGCTAGGCCGGTGGCGAGTGCGGCCAGGGTACGCAGCTGCGGGCGCTCGCCGCCGGCGAGCCAGGGCACCAGCACCATCCACAGCGGCACGGTGGCGACCAGCAGCGCCGCCAGCGAGGAGGCCACCGTGCGCTCGGCCAGGCACACCAGGCCGTTGCCGCCCAGCAGCAGCAGGGTGCCGACCACCGCCGCACCGCGCCACTGCGCGCGCGTGGGCGCGCGTGCACCGCGCCAGCGCACCAGCGTATACAGCAGACCGCCGGCGAGCAGGAAACGCGCACCCGCCATCAGCAGCGGCGGCATGCTCTCGACCGCGACGCCGATCGCCAGGTAGGTGGAACCCCAGACCAGGTAGATCGCTGCGAGCGCGCTGGCGATTTTCCAGGCGGAGGCGGCGGAGACGGGAGGGGCGGTGCCGGCGCGGTCCATGCCGGCATCCTGCGCGCGCGCCCAGCGCGGCAATGGCGCGCGCGGCCCGGCGCACAGTGCGCTCAATGGCGGGCGAACTCGAGCGCGATCATGATCAGGTCGATGACGAACAGCACCACCACGGTGCTCTCGAGCATCAGCATCAATCGATTGTTGCGCTCGTGGCTGAGCACCTGATAGATACTGTCCAAGCTCTTGAGCTTGTCGTCGATCGAGCGCTGCCAGTCGGCGAGGTGGAAGCGCCCGCTGATCTCGGTGTAGACGCGCGCGAGGTGCCAGTCGCCGAAGAACTTGGTGATGTTGGAGAGCTCGTCGTTCAGGCGCGCGAGGTCGATGCGCATCTCGCCCAGCTCGCTGATGACGCGGGCGCCCAGGCGGCGGCGGTTGAGGTCGCGGTAGGCGAGCTCGATCGAGCCTTCGAGGATGCGGTCATAGGCCTCGAGCTCGGTGAGCTGGAGGTTGGCGAGCTCGAGCAGATGCAGGCTGACCTCGGTGGGCACCGGGCGGTCGATGACCAGGGCGGCGTCCCAGTCGGCCA
>JAYVMM010000426.1:0-4856 GCA_043758975.1 Planctomycetota bacterium
GCGGTAGGGCCCGCCGGCGGGGTGGGCGGGCAGCTCAAGGCGCCAGCTGCCGTCGGCAGCGGCGGTGGTGCGCAGCGCGGGCAGCTCGCCGAGGGCGACCGCCACCTCCTCGCCGGCGCCTGCCCGCCCCCACACCGGGATCGCCCGCTCGCACTGCAGCACGGCGTGTTCGCTGAAGAAGCTCGGCAGCTCGACCGCGGCCTCTGCGCGTCCGCCGCCGGCGAGCAGCAGGAGCAGGAGCAGGAGCAGCAGCGCCGCCGCGGCGCCGGGCCTAGCCGCGCCCGGCGCGCAGCGCCTCGGCGAACAGCTGCCAGGCGGCAGCGCCCGGCTCCTGGCCGCTGGCGGGCGCGGGCTGCTCATGCAGCCAGGTGGCCATGGCTTCGAGGAAGGCGCGGGCGGGGGCGTTCTCCCATTCCAGGGCACGCGGCTCGTCGAGCAGGCGGTAGATCTCGGCGACCAACTCGGCGCGGCTGCTGATCGGCGGCCCCATGGCTCCTCCCAGGCGGCGACGCGCGCGCCAGGCGTGCAGCGTCCCGCCTCGCAGGCTAAGCGCAACCGCGCGCGCGGCGCCAGCCCGGCGCCGGGCCCGCTCACCACTGCAACGCGCCGCCGGACTGGTATTCGGTGACCCGGGTCTCGAAGAAGTTCTTCTCCTTCTTGAGGTCGAGCACCTCGGACATCCAGGTGAAGGGGTTGACCGCATTCGGCCACTGCTGGGGCAGGCCGATCTGGATGCAGCGGCGGTTGGCGATGAACTGCAGGTAGTCGAGGAACATCCCGGAGTTGAGCCCGAGCACGCCCCGTGGCATGGTGTCGACGGCGTAGCGGTACTCGAGCTCGACCGCCTGCTTGAGCAGCTCGATCATCTCAGCCTGGAAGGCCTCGGTCCACAGCTGGGGGTTCTCGAGCTTGATCTGGTTGATCACGTCGATGCCGAAGTTGAGGTGCATCGACTCGTCGCGCAGGATGTACTGGAACTGCTCGGAGGCGCCCACCATCATGTTGCGCCGCCCGAAGCTCAGCATTTGCACGAAGCCGACGTAGAAGAACACCCCCTCCATGAAGACGTAGAAGCCGATCAGGTTGCGCAGCAGGCGCTGGTCGGTCGCCTGGGTGCCGGTGTGGAAGTTGGGGTCGCACAGCTCGCGGGTGAACTGCAGCTCGAAGGCGGCCTTGTCGTGCACCGCGGGCAGCTCGCGGTACATGTTGAAGATCTCCGCCTCGTCCATGCCCAGCGACTCGATGATGTACTGGTAGGCGTGGGTGTGCAGCGCCTCCTCGAAGGCCTGGCGCAGCAGGTACTGGCGCGCCTCCGGGTTGGTGATGTGGCGGTAGACCGCCAGCACCAGGTTGTTCGCCACCAGCGAGTCGGCGGTGGAGAAGAAGCCGAGGTTGCGCTTGACGATGCGCCGTTCGTCTTCGCTCAGGCGGTTGGAGCGCCACAGCTCGACGTCGGCGGACATGTTGATCTCCTGCGGCATCCAATGGTTGGCGCAGGCGGCGAGATACTTCTTCCATGCCCAGTCGTACTTGAATGGCACCAGCTGGTTGAGGTCGGCGCGGCAGTTGATGATGCGCTTCTCGTCGACCGTGATGCGCGCCGCGCCCATGCGCGCGCTCAGCGACTCGTCGCGCAGCCCGGCGGCGAAGGGCTTCCCCGCCCCCGGCGCGACCATGTGCAGCTCGGGCGGCAGCGCGCGCTCGGCTGCTGGCGGCGGCGCAGCAGCGCGCGCCGGCGCGAGCAGATCGGCAGCGGTGGTGGTGGCAGGAGCGGAGTCGTCATCCCAGGACAGTGGCATGGGTGGTTCCTTGCGGGGCGGAGCAGTGGCGATGGAGGAGGGTGGCGGCGGGCAGGAGTGGGGGTGGCGGGCGGGGGTGGTGCGGTCAGCGTTTGCGCTGGCGCGCGGCGGGGCGGCGCCCCGCGCGCGACCGGCGCGGGTTCACTGGCAGGCTTCGCAGGTGGGGTCGGAGCGGTCGCAGACCTTGCCGATCGGCATGCTCTCCGCGCCCGGGGACGCGGCCGCGCCCGACTCGCCCACCTTGGAGACGGGCGCCGGCGCCGGCGCTGCTGCCTTAGGCGCCACCGGCACGGCGTTGAGCTGGCCGGACTTGCTGGTCGACTTCTCGACATGGGTGGCGCCCTGCGAACGCAGGTAGTAGGTGGTCTTGCAGCCCTTCTTCCAGGCCAGGGTGTACATCTCGTGCAGGCGCTTGCCCGAGGGCTCGCGCAGGAAGAGATTGAGCGACTGCGCCTGGTCGATCCACTTCTGACGCCGGCTGGCGCACTCGATCAGCCACTTGGGATCGACCTCGAAGGCGGTGGCGAACATCGCGCGGAGATGCTCGGGCACGCGGTTGATCTTCTGCACCGAGCCGTCGAGGTACTTGAGGTCGTCGCACATTTGCCGGTCCCACAGCCCACGCCGCTTGAGCTCGTCGACCAGGTACAAGTTCACTACCGTGAACTCGCCCGACATGTTCGACTTGACGAAGAGGTTCTGGTAGACCGGCTCGATGCACTGGCTGACGCCGATGATGTTGGAGATGGTCGCGGTGGGGGCGATCGCCAGGGTGTTGCTGTTGCGCATGCCGTGCGCCTTGACGTGCGCGCGCACCGGCGCCCAGTCGAGCGCGCAGCTGGTGTCCTGGTCGAGCTGGCCCTTGAGGCGGCTGTCGGCGAGCAGCTTGATCGAGTCGATGGGCAGGATGCCCTGTGACCACAGGCTGCCGGCGTAGCTCTGGTAGGCGCCGCGCTCCTTGGCCAGGCGCGAGGAAGCGAGGATGGCGTAGTAGCTCACTGCCTCCATCGAGCTGTCGGCGAACTGCACCGCCTCGGGCGAGGCGAAGGGGATGCCGCGCACGCACAGGGCATCGTGAAAGCCCATGATGCCCAGCCCCACCGGGCGGTGGCGCAGGTTGCTCTTCCGCGCCTCCGGGCAGGTATAGAGGTTGATGTCGATGACGTTGTCGAGCATGCGCATCGCTACCGACACCGTCTCCTCGAGCTTGGCGAGGTCGATGCCGCCATCGGCCGCGCCGGCGGCGGCGGGCAGCACATGGGCGACCAGGTTGACCGAACCGAGGTTGCACACCGCGATCTCGTCGCGGCTGGTGTTGAGGGTGATCTCGGTGCAGAGGTTGGAGCTGTGCACCACCCCGGCGTGCTGCTGCGGGCTGCGCAGGTTGCAGGGGTCCTTGAAGGTGATCCAGGGATGCCCGGTCTCGAAGATCATCGACAGCATCTTGCGCCACAGCGCCAGCGCCTTGACCTTCTTGAACAACGTGATGCGCCCGGCGGCGGCATCAGCCTCGGCGGCGGTGTAGGCGGCGCGGAAGGCGGTGCCGAAGCTGTCGTGCAGGGTGGGCACGTCGTTGGGGCTGAACAGCGTCCAATCGCCATCCTGCTCGATGCGCTCCATGAACAGGTCGGGGATCCAATTGGCGGTGTTCATGTCATGGGTGCGGCGGCGATCGTCGCCGGTGTTCTTGCGCAGATCGAGGAACTCCTCGATGTCGAGGTGCCAGGTCTCGAGATAGCCGCAGATCGCGCCTTTGCGCTTCCCACCCTGGTTGACCGCCACCGCCACGTCGTTGGCCACCTTCATGAACGGGATGATGCCCTGCGACTTGCCGTTGGTGCCCTTGATGTGGCTGCCGAGGGCGCGCACCTGGGTCCAGTCGTTGCCCAGTCCGCCGGAGAACTTGGAGAGCAGGGCATCGTCGCGCAGCGACTTGAAGATCTCGCCGAGGTCGTCCTGGATGGTGGTGAGGAAGCAGGACGACAGCTGCGGGCTGGTGCAGCCGCTGTTGAACAGGGTCGGGGTCGAGGAGACGAAGCGGAAGCTTGAGAGCTGCTCGTAGAAGCTGATCGCCACCGCCTCGCGGTCGGTCTCGCGCGCCGCCAGGCCCATCGCCACGCGCATCCAGAAGGACTGCGGCAGCTCGATGCGCCGGCCCTTGATGTGGAGGAAGTAGCGGTCGGCGAGGATCTGCAGGCCGAGGAACTGGAACTGGTTGTCGCGCTCGAGCACGCAGGCACTGGCGAGGCGCGCAAGGTCGAAGTTGGCCAGCTCGGGGTCGAGCAGGCCGGCCTCGATGCCACTGCGGATGGAGGAGGCGAAGTACTCCTGCCACTGCTCGGCCAGCTCGGTCTGGGTAGTGGGCTTGCCGATGGCCTGCTCGCGCACGGTGTCGAGCAGCAGGCGGGCGGCGGCGTAGGTGTAGTTGGGCTCCTCCTCCAGGCGCATGCGCGCGGCCATGATCGGCGCCTGCTGCAGTTCGGCGTAGGACACGCCGTCGAAGATGCTGGCGAGGGTGTCCTTCTCGAGCAGGGCGGCGTCGACCCCGGTGAGCCCCAGGCAGGCCTCGCCGATCACCCGGCGCAGCCGCCCGTGGTCGAGCGGCTGGCGGCTGCCGTCGGGAAACTTCACGCTCAGCTTGGGGATCTCCGCCGCCACCGCCTTCTGCGGCTGGGCGGCGCGCGCCTGGCGGCGGCCCTCGCGGAAGAGCACGAAGCGGCGCGCCGCCTCGTGCTGGCTGGCGCGCATGAGCTGGAGCTCGGCCTGGTCCTGGATCTCCTCGATGTCGAAGGTGCCGCCCTCGGGCCGGCGCGCGGTAAGCTGGTCGCAGACCTGGCGGCAGAGGATGCCGGAGAGGTCGCGCGAGCGCGCGCTGAGCGCATCGCCGCCCTCCGAAGCGAGCAGAGCCTTGGCGATGACGCGGGCGATGCGCTCAGGATCGAAGGGGCGCAAGGCGCCATCGCGACCGCGCACACGGTGGTGGGAGAACAGCGCCGGATCGAGGTCGCAGAAGGAAGAGGGGGCGGCGGGGGCGGCAGTGGTCGAGGGGCTCATGGA
>JAYVMM010000427.1:0-2682 GCA_043758975.1 Planctomycetota bacterium
TGCGCTCCTCGAGGCTCTTGAGCTGGGCGGCGAGGCGGGCATTGGCCTCCGCCGGCAGCGGGGTGCCGGGCAGCGGCAGCTTGCGTGGGATGGGTGCGATGTCCTGCCCTGGGCAGGCGGCGGACAGCAGCAGCAGCAGCAGCGGCAAGGCGGCGGCAAGCGGAGACGTTGGCATGCGCGGGCTCCTGCGCGGGTGCTCAAAGCATGGTGCACGGCCCGGGCGCGGCGCCAGCGCCGAACGCAGGGCGAGGGTGCCTCGGCACCAGTCCGGCACTAGCCAGACATCAGCCCGGCGGCGCGCCCGCCAGCGCCGCCACCACCTCGCCGGCCACCGCGGCGCCGAGCGCCAGGCAGGTGCCGGTGACGCGCAGGGCGGCGGCGGCCTCGGGTGCCACCGCCATGCCCTTACCGATCAGCCACAGGTTGGCCGGACCGCCGGGCAGGCGCGCCGCCGCCGCCGGCACACCGTAGCGCGCGCGCGCCGGCCAGCGCCAGTCCACCCCGCCCTGGCGGTGCACCTCCGCCGGCCACGCCGCCCAACACAGCCCGCGCGCCACCCCTGCGAAGAGCTGCTCCAGGGTCAGCGCGCCGAGCGGACGGCCCGCATCGCGCACGCCGAGCGCGCAGGCGCAGGCGACCAACTCGGCGCCGAGCGCGGCGGCGGCGGCGGTGGCGCTAGCATCCGCCACCGCCATGGCGCTGCCGGGCGGCACATCGAGCGAGAGCTGCCACAGTCCCGCCGCCTGGTCAATCGGGGTGAGGTCGATGGCGCCGGTGGCGGCGCCGCTCGCCTGGATGCGCGCGAACAGGGTCTGGCGCCCGGCACGCTCACTGAGCTGCGCAGCGGTTGCAGGTGGCAGGCGCAGCACGCTGCGGTGCGCCGGCCACTGCAGCGGGGGCGCGACAGCGTGGCCGAGGCGCTCGGCGCTCACGCCGCGACCGCTGGCGTCGATCACCGCCGCCACCGCGATCTTGAGCGGGGCGCCGCCGGCGCTGACCTGCAACGCGGAGATGGTGCCGGCGGCGCCGCACTCGACATCATTGACCCACCAGCCCTTGTTCACCGCCACTGCGCAGGCGGCGAGGCGGCGGGCGAGGCCCGCCTGCAGGGTGGCGGCGGAGGTCGGCCACAGCCACACCCGCCCGCGGCGATGGGCGGGGCCGTTTGCGAGGTAGGGCAACCAACCCGCCACCAGCGCGGGCTCGAGCAGCTCAGGCGCGGGCGCATCGATGGGCGCGAGACCGCACAGGGTGCGGTGCTCGGCCTGGACGGCGACCCCGCCGAGGTGGTGCCCGGCCTCGAGCAGCAGCACCTCCAGGCCGTTGCCGGCGAGCGCCGCCGCGGCGGCGCAGCCGGCGATGCCGCCGCCGATCACCGCCACGCGCGGTGGCCTGGCCTGCCCAGCTTCCGCCATCGCGCGCTCAGCCGCCCGCCGCCACCGCGACCACCCCGGCGGCCAAGGTCGCCGGGTTCTCGAGCGCCTCGTCCGGCAATTCGAGGCTATGCGGCAGCTTGAGCTCGCGCTCGATTTCCAGAAGCACGCGCATCAGCCCGTGGCTGTCGAGTCCGAGGCGGTCGAGCGACTCGCCCTGCAGACGCATGAGCTCGGCCGGCGCCATGCGCAGCTGGCGCGCCAGCGCGGCGTAGACGGTAGTGCTGACGGCTGCGCTCATGGTCTACTCCAGGAGCGGATGGTAGATCGCCAGCCGGCGCTGCAAGTCAGCCGAGCGCGTGCATCGCGCACCCCGGGGCGGGACTAAAGCGCTGGCGGTGGCGCCACCCGGGCTACCCTGCCGGCATGGCCGCCACCTCCCTTCCCAGACCCGCGCGCGCGCCACGCGCGCGCGCCGCCTGGGCGGCGCTGCTCCTGCTCGCCGGAGGCTGCAACCCGCGCGTCGATGCGGTGCCGGAGAGCGCGCGCACCCAGATTCCGCGCGCCGCGCCCAATGCCGCCTGGCAGGGCCGCGGACGCCTCGAAGTGGCGATGCCGGTCACCGGAACGCGCATCAGCTGCACGGTGATCGTGCGCGGCATGGGCGACGGCTCGGCGCGCGCGGTGCTGCTCAGCGATGAAGGCATCACCCTCGCCGACCTCAGCGCCGTCGCCGGCACCTATAGCGTGATCCAGGCCATCCCGGCGTTGGACAGCGCGCTGCCGCACATCGGACGGCTATTCGCCCAGGCCTTCACCGCCGCGCCCAGCGAGGTGCGCAGCTGGGTGGATGACCGCCTGATCGCGAGAAGCGACGACGACCAGCGCTGGTATGGCGGCGACCCGCTGCTGCTGCGCTGCGTCACCGGCCATGGCTTCGACATCTACCTCGAGGACTACCGCCAACTCGGCGGCGAGTTGCTCGCCTGGGAGGCGCGCGGCGAGGGCCCGCTCGGGCTGACCCTGCGCATCCGCCTGCAGGAGGCGAGCAGCGCGCGCGCGCGCAGCGGGGCGGCGCCGCCGCCCGCCGCGTCCGCTACTCGCGGTGCTCCTTGACCAGCACCACGTAGGCGTGCGGGTGGTCGGGGCCGGTGCCGGTCAGGTACTTGCCGTCCTCGCTCTCACCGTAGCCGTACTCGCCACGCACGCTGAAGTAGCCGCCCTTGGTGATCGCCGGCTTGTCGCCGCCTTGGAAGATCAGGTAGAGCACCGCATAGGGCGGGATGGTGCCCTCGCTGGTGACCTGGAG
>JAYVMM010000428.1:0-8153 GCA_043758975.1 Planctomycetota bacterium
CCGCCGCGGTCGCGGTCGCGGTCGCGGTCGCGGTCGCGATGCCGGCGGCGCCGGGCGCCGCGCCGGCGGTGGTGCTGGGAGCCGGCTGGGCCACGCGCCCCCCTTTCTGCCAGGGCAGCGTGCCCGCCCGCCGGGAGGTGGTCAATGCCTCGGCGGGCCGCCCAGCAGGGGCGCCGGGCACCACCGCCGGACGCGGCTCCAGGGGGGTCGTCATCGGCAGCGCGCCACACCACCGATGTCACTCACCCTCACCAACTTGCGGCTTTCACCGTGAGGGATCCCGCCCGCCGTTGCATAGCAAGTATCTGGAGCTCCAATGACCCGGTTGCCGCCGGCGCGCCCCGCTGCGCGCGCGCGCCCGGGCGGCCACCGCATCCTGTATCCCGCCTCCATTGCATCCCTCTCGCCCTGGTCCCGGAGCCGATCGCCCATGTCCCGCCCGCAGTCCTGCCGTCCCGCACCGCGCCCCGGTGTCGCCACCCTCGCCGCCCTCGCCGCCTTGCTCGCCCTCAGCCTCCCTGCCGCCCTCGCCGCCAGCGACAAGAGCAGCGGCGCCATGGACATCGACCCGCCGCCGGCGGTCAACAACATCCCCGCCCCGCACCTGACGGTAGCCGAGGCGCTGAGCTCCTTCGAGATCGAGAAGGGCTTCGCCGTCGGCGCCATCATCAGCGAACCGGCGATCATCGATCCGGTGGCGATGGCGATCGACGAGGACGGGCGGCTGTTCGTGGTCGAGATGCGCGGCTACATGCTCGACACCGAGGGCAAGGGCGAGGACTCGCCGCTCGGGCGCATCTCGGTGCACGAGGAGCCGGACGCCAACGGGATCTACCAGAAGCACGCGGTGTTCCTCGACAACCTGGTGCTGCCGCGGGCGATCAGCTTGTGCTCGCACGGGGTGGTGTTCGCCGACCAGAACTCGCTCTATGTGGTGCCGCGCGCCGGCGCCAAGGCGACCGGCACGCCCCAGGTCATCGATCCCGCCTACGCCGGCGCGGGCAACGTCGAGCATCGCTCGAGCGGCTGCCTGCTCGGGCTCGACAACTGGTACTACAGCGCCAATTGCGGCTTCCGCTACCGCTACCGCAACAACCGCTGGGAGCGCGACATCACCGAGGCGCACGGCCAATGGGGCATCAGCCAGGACGACTACGGTCGCATGATGACCAACAACAACAGCCTGGCGATGCAGGGCGATGTGCTGCCGCCGACCGAATCGCTGCGCAATCCGGCCTTCAAGTGGCGGCACAAGATCAGCTACCTGGCGCCCGACAACCTGGTCTTCCCCATCCGCGTCAATCCCGGCTGCAACCGCGCCTACATCCGCTCCGGCGGCAAGGACGGCGGCTTCCACCAGGAGGTCGGCGACGACTGGAAGCTGCGCACCTACACCGCCGGCTGCGCGCCGCTGATCTACCGCGGTGGCGCCTTCGGCGCCGCCAACGACTCGATCTTCGTGCCCGAACCGGCGGGCAACCTGGTGATGCGCTATAGCCGCGTGCACGAAGACTCCGGCTCCACCCAGGTGGCGCACGCCATTCCCGGGCACAGCTTCTTCGCCTCCACCGATGAGCGCTTCCGCCCGGTCTACACCTACGTCGGTCCGGCGGGCGAGCTCTACGTGGTCGACATGCACAAGGGCATCCTCCAGCACAAGGCCTACATGACGCCCTACCTCAAGCGCCAGGTCAAGGAGCGCAAACTCGAGGACGAGGGCCCCGCCGGCTACGGGCGCATTTGGCGCATCACCGCCACCGCCCCGCTCGCCGCCACCGCCGCTGCCGCGGCGCGCCCGGCGATGGGCGCCCAGGCCTCGCCCGAGCTGCTGCCCTACCTCGGCTCGACTTGCTCGTGGTGGCGGGAGACCGCGCAGCGCGTGCTGATCGAGCGCGGCGGGCCGACCATGATCGCACCCTTGGCGGCACTGGCGGCGAGCTCGGACAACCCGCTCCTGCGCGTGCACGCGCTGTGGACGCTTGAGGGCCTCGGCGGGCTGACCGTGCCCATGCTCGAGGGCGCGGCCAAGCTCGCCGCCCCGCGCGTGGTGGCGGAGATCATGCGCCTGGCCGAGGGCTTCGCCGGCACGCCGCAGGCCGAGGCCGCCGGCGCCCTGCTCAAGACCTTGCAGGCCGGCGGCACGAGCGCCGAAGTCCAGCTCGCCGCGGCGCTCTATTCCGGTACCCTGGCGGTGGGCGGCTCGGCCAGCGCCTGGCAGGTGGTGGGCGAGCTCGGCAAGCTCCGCGACCCCCTGCTGCGCGACGCCCTCCTCTCCGGCCTGGGCGGCGGCGAGGCCGAGGCGGCCAAGCGCCTGGAGAGCGGCGGCGACAAGGACCTGCTCGCCGACCTCAAGCAGAGCGCGAGCGCGCGCGCCGGGTTGAAGCCGGAAGCGCTGTCGCGCGCGCCCAAGGTCATGCTCCTGCTCACCGCCGCCGACAGCGCCAAGCAGAACAAGGCTCTAGCGCTGCCGCCCGGGCAGACCAAGTTCCTCGAGATCTGCGCGGTCTGCCACAGCCCGGACGGCAAGGGCATGTTCGGCCTGGGGCCGCCGGTGGCGGGCTCGGAGTGGGTCACCGGCGAGAAGAAGAGCGCGCTGCGCATCATCCTCACCGGCCTGGGCGGACCGATCAGCGTCGGCGGCAAGGCCTTCAAGCAGCCCGACATCGGCCCCTTGATGCCCGGTCTCGCCTTCAATCTCAAGGACGAGGAGATCGCCGGCGTGCTCACCTACCTGCGCACCGCCTTCGGCAACAGCGCCGACGCGGTGACCGCCGCCGAGGTCGCCGCCGAGCGCAAGGAGCTGGGCGGACGCAGCGAGCCGTTCACTGCCGAGGAGCTCAGCGGCAAGGCGCCGGCGAAGTAGCCATGTGTGCGTCCATGGTGCGCGCTTGGTGCTGCCTCGTCGCCGTGGCGGCGGTGATGGTCGGCGCTGGCGCCGGCGCCGACGAGGGCCTATTGGGCCTCAAGACCCAGCTTGAGGGCCGCTTCAACACCGAAGTGCGCCCGCTGCTATCGACCTACTGCGCCGCCTGCCACGGCGACAAGAAGCACAAGGGCGACATCAACTTCAGCACCCTGGGCGGCGATCCCACCGCGCACCGCCGGGAGTGGGCGACCTGCGGCGATAAGCTGCGCATCCGCGAGATGCCGCCCGAGCAGGAGAAGCAGCCGAGCGACCCTGAGCGCGCGCTGCTGCTGGCATGGATCACCGGTCTGCGGCGGCTCAGCCCGCAGGATCCCGGGGCCTTCGTCATCCGCCGCCTGACCAGGAATGAGTACGCCAACACCCTGCACGATCTCCTCGGGGTCGACCCCACCATGGCCGGCGAGCTGCCGCTGGAGCTGCCCGGGGAGGGTTACACCAACACCATCTCGCCGCTCTTGATGGAGAAGTACCTGCTCATCTCCGACGAGGTGCTCGCGGCGACGATCCGCCTGCCCCAACTCGACACCAGCTGGAACGCCGGCCAGCTCGATGCGGTGATCGACGGCAAGCGCGAGGCGCGGCGGGCCGACGGCCTTGAGCGCCGCTTCACCGGTCAAGGCGAGCTCAGCGGCGGCTTCACCGTCCCCTGCGAGGGCGCCTGCACCATGCGCATCCGGGCCCAGCTCGAGAGCGCGGGCAAGACCCTGGCCAAGGAGCCGGTGCGTCTGACCGTGCTGGTCAACGACCAAGTGGTGGGCGAACTCAAGCTCGCGAACGTCAGCCGCGCCCCGGTCGAGCTTAGCGTGAGCTTCAAGCCGGTCCCGGGCCGGGCGCGCTTCAGCGTGGCCATCGCTGGTCCTGGCGCTGGTCCTGGCGCTGGTCCTGGCGCCGCTCCTGCCGCCCCTGCCCCCGCCGCCGGCGGCAAGGGCGCGGCCAAGGCGGCGGGCGCCGCAGGCGGCGCAGGCGCCGCAGGCGCGAGCAAGGATGACAGCGCGCGCAGCCTGGTGATCGCCAGCGTGAGCATCAGCGGACCGCCGGTGACCCCGCCGTCCGAGGTCCAGCGCCGCATCTTCGTCGCCATGCCCACTGCCGAGCTGGGCAAGCGCGAGGCGGCCAAGCGCATCGCCGAGAGCTTCGCCCGGCGCGCCTACCGCCGACCGCCGAGCGCCGACGAAATCGCCACCCTGCTGAGCATCTTCGACCTCGCCGACGCCCAGGACGAGGGCTTCACCGAGGCGGTCACCCTGATGGTCAAGGCGGCGCTGCTGTCGCCGCAGTTCCTCTTCATCACCCCCGACGCGCCGCTTGACCGCACGCACCCCATCAGCGCGCTCGGCGACCACCAGCTGGCCGCACGCCTGAGCTACCTGCTGTGGGCGACCATGCCCGACCCTGAGCTGTGCAGCCTGGCCGACCAGGGCCGCCTGCACGAACCCGAGGTCGCCACGCGCCAGGTCCGCCGCCTGATCGCCGACGCGCGCGCGCAGGCGCTGTTCGACGGCTTCGGCGCCCAGTGGCTGGGCCTGGACAAGCTCGAGGAGCAGCCCTTCGACGACAAGAAGTTCCCGCTTATGACCCACGAGCTGCGACGGGCGATGTACCAGGAGGCGGGCATGCTGTTCGCCGCCGTGCTGCGCGACGACCATTGCATCAGCGAGCTGATCGACTGCGACTACACCTTCCTCAATGGCGCGCTCGCGCGCCTCTACGGTCTCGAGGCCGAGGTCAAGGGCCCGGCCATGCGCAAGGTGCAGCTCCTCGACGGCAACCGCGGCGGTCTGCTCACCATGCCCGCGGTCCTCGCGGTCAACTCGCTGCCCAACCGCACCAGCCCGGTCAAGCGCGGGCGCTGGGTGCTCGAGCAGATCCTCGGCGAGAGCCCGGCACCGCCGCCGGCGGAAGTGCCGCCGCTGGAGAAGCAGGATACCGCCGAGAACGCCGCCCTCGGATTGCGCGCGCGCACTGAGCGCCACCGCGCCGACCCCGCCTGCTCCGGCTGCCATCGCATCCTCGACCCGATCGGCTTCGGGCTGGAGAATTTCGACGCCATCGGGCGCTGGCGCGACAAGGACGACACCGGCGCCGCGGTCGACGCGGTGGGCGAGCTGCCGGGCAAGCGCGCCTTCGCCACCCCGCACGAGCTCAAGCGCCTGATCGCCGACAACAAAGACGCCTTCTGCCACGCCCTCACCGCCAAGCTGCTCGCCTACGCGCTGTGCCGCCACCTCGAGGGCTACGACGAGGTGGTGGCGGACGACATCAGCGCCGCGGTGGCCAAGCGCGGCTATCACTTCCAGGACCTGGTGGTCGCGGTCGCCACCAGCTACCCCATGCTCAACCGCCGCACCGCACGCTGAACCCCGCCAGGACCACCACCATGCGCAAGAACTGGCTGATCGACCGCCGCACCTGCCTCAAGGGCCTGGGCGTAAGCCTGGCCCTGCCGCTCTTCGAGACCATGGGCTGGGCCGACCCGCCACGCGGCGGCGCCGGCAAGCCGCCGCTGCGCATCGGCTTCATGTTCATGCCGCACGGGGTCAACATGGATGAGTTCTGGCCCAGCGACCCCAAGGCCTACCCGGCGGCGCTGCCCAAGACCCTTGAGCCGCTGCGCCCGGTAGCCGACCAGGTGCTCCTGGTCGACGGCGTCTCCGGGGTGCCGCGCGGGCCGCTCGGCGCGGCGCCGCACGCGCTCGAGCTGTCGACCTGGCTCACCGCCACCCTGCCCGACGTCAACCAGCGTGACACCATCCACATCGCGCCCTCGATCGACCAGCTGGCGGCGCAGAAGCTCGGCGCCTACACCGCGCTGCCCTCGCTCGAGCTGGCGACCATGCCGCAGAACCACAAGGAGAACCAGGCCGGGCTGAACGAGAACTACTACTCGCACTGCAGCTTCAGCTCGCCGACCCAGCCGGTGCCAGCCGAGACCAGCCCGGCGGCGGTGTTCAAGCGCCTCTACGCCTCGCGCAGCGCGCGCCCGCGGCGCAGCGGCTCCCCCGCGGTCGACAGCGCCGTCTTCGCCGCCGCGCCCGCCGCCGACGACTCGCTCGAGCGCAGCATGCTCGACCGCATCGTCAGCGGGGCGGCCACCCTGAGGCAGGGCCTGAGCGAGGACGACCAGCGCAAGCTCGACGAGTATCTCGACGGCGTGCGCGCGCTGGAGAAGCGCGTCGCCGCCATCGAGGCGCAGCAGGAGGAGGCGGCGCGCGCGCGCGCCAGCGCGGGCAAGCCCGGCGCCAAGGCCGGCTACGCCACCTCCGAGCCGATCGAGGTCATCATCCCGAGCGGGACGCCGAAACTGAGCGAGTACATGCGCGTGATGGGCGACCTCATGGTGCTCGCCTTCCAGACCGACATCACGCGCATCGCCACCTTCATCACCTCGACCCCCAACGGCCTATCCTACCCCGAGCTCGGCTTCACCGACAACCACCACGCGCTCAGCCACCATGCCAAGGACGCCGACAAGCTGGCCAAGGTGGCGCAGATCGACCGCTTCAACATCACCCAGTACGCCTACATCGTCGGACGGCTGAAGGGCCTGCGCGAAGGCGCCGGCACCCTGCTCGACAATTGCCTGTTCATGTGGGGCAGCGGCCTGGAGGACGGCATGGTGCACAGCTTCAAGCGCCTGCCGGTGTTGATCAGCGGGCGCGGCGCCGGCACCCTGCGCCCGGGACGCCACCTGACGGTCAACGGCAACCTCGGCGACCTCATGGGCGCCATCCTCGCGCGCACCGGGGTGGCGGTGGACAAGCCGATCGGCATCGGCACCAAGATCCTCGAGCTCAGCTGATGCGGGAGGCGAGGAAGCCGAGCGGGCCGCACGCCGCGCGCGTGGCGGTTTGCATCGCCGCCTGCCGGCGGCAGACTCCCGCGCGGAGAACTCCATGACCTACGCCATCGCCATCGCCGGCTGCGGGGCGATCGCCGGAATCCATGCGCGCGCGATCAAGGAGCTGCCCGAGGCCCGCCTGGTCGGCGCCTGCGCGCGCGGCCCAGGCAAGGCCGAAGCTTTCTGCAAGGAGCACGGCGGCAGGCCCTACCTCACCGTCGAGGCCATGCTCGAGGCCGAGCGCCCGCAGCTGCTCAGCATCACCACCCCGTCGGGCGCCCACCTCGAGCCGGTGC
The DNA here is from genome assembly GCA_043758975.1 of Planctomycetota bacterium. Taxonomy (GTDB): domain Bacteria; phylum Planctomycetota; class UBA11346; order UBA11346; family UBA11346; genus BOG-1363. Next base: position 7,061 of record JAYVMM010000428.1, read on the forward strand.
TGGCGGCGGCGGCGCGCGGCGTGCACGTGCTGTGCGAGAAGCCGCTCGAGATCTCGAGCGCGCGCGTGGACCGCATGATCGCCGCCTGCGCCCAGGCCAAGGTGCTGCTCGGCGCGGTGTTCCAGCAGCGCCTCAGCCCGGTCAACCTGGCGCTGCGCAGCGCCGCCCTCGCCCAGCGCTACGGTGAGCGCCCCTTCATCAGCTGCGCGGTGCCGTGGTGGCGCGACGACGCCTACTACGTCAAGGGCGGCTGGCACGGCACCGCCGCGCTCGATGGCGGCGGCGCCCTGATGAACCAGGCCATCCACGGTGTTGATCTGGTGCAGTGGCTGGCGCAGGCGTCTTCGGGCGCCGAGCAGGCGGTGCTCGAGGTCTCGGCGTGGACCGCTACCAACGGCCATGCGCAGGGGACCATGGAGGTCGAGGACACCGCGGTGGTCAACCTGCGCCTGGCCGGCGGCGGGCTGGCGCAGGTCCTCGCCTCGACCGCGCTCTACCCCGGCTCGCTGCGACGCCTGCACATTGGCGGGCGCGATGGCAGCGCCGAAGTTATGGAGGACCAGCTCACGCAGTGGAGCTTCCGCACCGAGCAGGCGGAGGACGCCGAACTGCGCGCGCGCTTCGGCCCGCCCACCGCCCACGGCGGCGGCGCCTCCGACCCCATGGCGATCAGCCACCGCAACCACGCGCGCAACATCCAGGCCGTGCTCGATGCCCTCGCCGGGCGGGCGGCGCTCGCGCTCGATGGCCGCGCCGCGCGCCACGCGGTGGCGATCATCGAAGCCGCCTACGCCTCGGCGGCGAGCGGGCGGACGGTGGCGCCGCGCTGAGCACGGACGGTGGCGCCCATGCCGCAGGTAGGAAGCGCGCTCCCTTGCGCACTTCCGCGCTTCGGCAGCGGCACCATCGCCAGGGCACTCCGTCCTGGTTGGAGCCGTCTCTATGGAGTGCGGCCAGTCGGCAGGCCGCGTCGCAATTCTACCAGCGAGATGCCCAGGAGATCACTGACCTGACGCCGTGCATCCTCGCCCAACTGGGTGGAAAGGCCCCCGGCATCCAGGAGCCACTGCAGCACATCGCACGCGATTTGGGC
>JAYVMM010000429.1:0-2258 GCA_043758975.1 Planctomycetota bacterium
ATCGCCCAGGGCGAGGCGCCCGCCAGCGCGCCTCTGCCGCTGATCGGGCTGGCGAACGGCAACCAGGCGATGTTCGTGCAATCGCAGTCCCACGATCCCCTCCAGGTCGCAGGTGACGTCCTCACCAAGGCCGGCACCGTGCTTCCCCCCGAAGGCCCGCCTTGCGTGCTCTCCGTCGGCCTCCACCTCACGCCCATGCTGCGCGCGCTGGTGCAGATCGCCGGCGGGGTGGCGCAGGCGGCGCTGCCGAATGCCGATGCAGTGTTGGTGCTGCGCGCGTTGCCATTGAATCACCTCGCCCTCGATGCGACCCTGCCGATGCAGGCCATCGCCCAGCTGCTGCGCGACTCCGGGATCGTGCAGCCGCCCGGCAAGTGATGGCGGCCCGCCGTTTGGTGGCGGATATCGGTTTCCACCAGGTCGCACGCGAGTAAGAACCTGCTCGCCGTGCACCGCACGCATTCACGCATTATTAGGAGCAGCCATGCCCGCACCCGTGACCAGGATCGCCATGCTGACCGCCGGCGGGCTCGCGCCCTGCCTCTCCTCCGCAGTGGGAGGGCTGATCGAGCGCTACACCGATCTGGCGCCCGAGGTCGAGATCATCGGCTACCTGTGCGGCTACAAGGGCCTGCTCAAGGGCGACCTGGTCACCGTCACCCCCGAAGTTCGGGCGCAGGCCGGCATTCTCCACCGACATGGCGGCTCACCCATCGGTAACTCGCGGGTCAAGCTCTCCAATGTCGCCGACTGCGTTAAGCGCGGGCTGGTCAAGGAGGGCGAGAATCCGCTGGCGGTCGCCGCCGACCGCCTGGCCAAGGCCAAGGTCTCGGTGCTCCACACCATCGGCGGCGATGACACCAACACCACCGCCGCCGAGCTCGCCAAGTACCTCAAGAGCAACGGCTACGACCTCACCGTGGTGGGGCTGCCCAAGACCGTCGACAATGACGTCTATCCGATCCGCCAGTCGCTCGGCGCGTGGACCGCGGCGGAGCAGGGCGCGGCGTTCTTCGAGAACGTGGTCAACGAGCAGAGCGCCAACCCGCGCATGCTCATCGTCCATGAGGTGATGGGCCGCAATTGCGGCTGGCTCACCGCCGCCACGGCGCGCTCCTACCGCGATCGCCTGCGGCACATGGAGTTCGTGCCCGGCTTCAACCTCGACCGCAGCCACAAGGACGTCGATGCGGTCTACCTGCCCGAGATGTCCATCGACATCGAGGCCGAAGCTAGGCGCTTGAAGGCCAGGATGGACCGCAAGGACTGCATCAACATCTTCGTCAGCGAGGGCGCCTGCGTCGAGCAGATCGTCAAGGAGATGGGATCCCGGGGTGAGGCGGTCGAGCGCGATGCCTTCGGCCACGTCAAGTTGGACAAGGTCAACGTCGGGAATTGGTTCTCCAAGCAGTTCGCCAAGCTCATCGGCGCCGAGAAGGTGTTGGTGCAGAAATCGGGCTACTTCGCCCGCGCAGCGGCGGCCAATGCCGAGGATCTCCGCCTGATCAAGAGCATGGTCGACCTCGCGGTCGACTGCGCTCTGCGCGGGGTCAGCGGGGTGATTGGGCACGATGAGGAGCGCGGCGGGGTGATGCGGGCGATCGAATTCCCGCGCATCAGGGGCGGCAAGCCGTTCGAGATATCGCAGCCGTGGTTCGACGAGATGCTCAAGGGCATCGGCCAGCCGCTCGGGAGCAGGGCGGTGGTCGCCCACTCGGTCGGCGAGTAGGCGCGATGCGCTACCTGGTCACCGGCGCCGCCGGCTTCATCGGCTTCCACTGCTGCCGGCGCCTGCTCGCCTCCGGCCATGAGGTGGCGGGCATCGACAACCTCAATTCCTACTATGATCCGGCGCTCAAGCGCGCGCGACTCGCGGCGCTCGCGCGCCAGGGCGGGCAATGGTCGTTCAGCGAACTCGATATCGCCGATCGCATCGGCACCGACCGCCTGTTCGCCGAGCAGCATCCGCAGCGGGTCATCCACCTCGCGGCCCAGGCCGGGGTGCGCGCCAGCCTAACCACGCCGGAAACCTACATTGAGGCCAACCTGGTCGGCTTCGCCAATGCCATCATCGCTGCCAGCCGGAACCAGGTCGAGCACTTCGTCTATGCCAGCTCAAGCTCGGTCTACGGTCTCAATGCCGCGCTGCCCTTCAGCACCGACCAGGCGGTCGACCATCCGGCCAGCCTCTACGCCGCGACCAAGAAGGCCAACGAGCTGATCGCGCATTCCTACTCGCATTGCTTCGGCTTGGCGAC
>JAYVMM010000430.1:0-2961 GCA_043758975.1 Planctomycetota bacterium
GTTTCACCACCGACACCCACCCGGTGCCGTCAGATCCGGGGGAGAAGGCGGGAACCGGACGCATCGCGCGCGCTTCGCGCAAGGCCGCAGGCGCCGCGCTCGGGCTGATCGAGCGGCTGATCAACGGCACCATCCGCATCGAGGGCAAGCACAACATCGGCAAGGGCCCGGTGCTGTTCATCGCCAACCACTTCACCCGCTTCGAGACCTTCATCCTGCCCTGGATCATCCACAACGTGCACAGCGGCAGGCTGCCGCATTCGCTCGCCTTCAGCGAGCTCTTCCGCGGGCGCTTCGGCGACTTCCTCATGACCATGGGCGCGCGCCCGACCGGCAACCCGGCGGTGAAGCACACCATCGTCGAGAACCTGATGACCGGGCGGCACGACTGGCTGATCTACCCCGAAGGGTCGATGATCAAGAACAAGAAGATCTGGGCCAACAGCCGCTTCGCCATCGACTCGCCGGACCGTGCCGGGCCGCCGCACACCGGTGCGGCGATCATGGCGCTCAAGGCCATGCTCTACCGCAAGCTCTACCAGCGCGCCTGCGCGCTTTGTGACCGCACCTTGATGGAGCGCTTCGAGACCCGCTACCACCTCAGCGGGCCCGCCGACGTCGATGTCCCCGACCTCCAGGTCATCCCGGTCAACATCACCTACTTCCCCATCCGTCCGGGCAAGAACCTGATCTACCGCACCGCGCGCTGGCTGTTCCGCCAGCTGCCCAGCGTGCTCGAGGAGGAACTGGTGATCGAGGGCAGCCTACTGCTCTCCGAGACCGACATCAGCGTCTACTTCGGCAAGCCGATCGACCTCGAGCGCTACGCCCGCCTGATCATGCCCACGCTCACCGCCAGCCTGCCCTTCGTCGAGCAGCTGCGCGCCGCCAACCGCACCCTCGGGGTGCTCAAGAACCGCCTCACCCGGCGCATGATGCACGAGATCTACACCAGGCTCACCATCAATTTCGACCACCTCTTCGCCGGCGGTCTGCGTGCGCTCTCGCTCGAAGCGGGCGGTCGCGACCGCATCGGCTGCGAGGAGTTCCACGGCGCGCTCTACCTCGCCGCGCGCGGCATCCAGGGCTCTGGCAAGCGGCGCAGCCACCCTTCAATCGGGCGGGACCTCATCGACCTCGTGTGCGGACTCGATTTCGCACCCCTCGCGAGCGTTCAGACCCTCGCGCGCGAGGAGGGCGTGGCCACGGTCAGCAGCGGGAGCTACCGCATCAACCTCGCGCAGCTGCGCGACCAGCACTCCTTCCACGACATCCGCCTCAAGAACACCCTCGCGGTGATCGCCAACGAGCTCGAACCGCTGCGTCCGGCCATCCGCCAGCTGCGCAACGCGATCCGCTTGCCGCCGACGGTGATGCGGCGCGAGCTCAGCGCCCTGCTGCTGCGCGAGGAGCTCGCTGAATTCGCCGACGAGCGCGCCCAGCACGAGCGCGCCGCCGAGCTCAAGCCCGAGGATATCGGGCGGCCCTTCGTACTGGAACGCGCCAACGACCGCGTCGGCATCGTGCTCAGCCACGGCTACCTGGCCGCCCCAGAAGAGGTGCGCCCGCTCGCCGAGCACCTCCACCGCCTGGGCTTCGCGGTGCACGTGCCGCGCCTGCCCGGGCACGGCACCGCACCGCCCGCGCTCGCCGCGGTGACCTGCGCGGATTGGCGCCGCGCCTTCGGTCGGGCGGTGGTGGCGATGCGCTGCCGTTACCGCCAGGTGATCGTCGCCGGCTTCTCCGCCGGCGCCCTGCTCGCGCTCGAGGCCGCCGCACGCATCCCGGGCCTGCTCGGGGTGATCGCGATCAACCCCTGCCTGCGCCTAGTCGGCCACGGAACTCTGCTGGTGCCTCCGCTGGTCTCGGTCAACCACCTCCTCGACAGCCTGCACCTCGGACACACGCGCTTCGACCACATCGTCAACCATGCCGAGAACCCGGAGATCAACTACGGGCAGAACTACCTCAATGGCGTGCACCAGCTGGTCAAGCTCATGGCCCTCACCCACGACCGCCTGAGCGCCGTCGCATCCCCCACCCTGATCGTGCAAGGCGACCACGATCCGGTGGTCGATCCCAGGGGCGCGGAGAGCGTGCGCGCCGGGCTCGGCGCGGAGGAGAAGGAGCTCGTACCCATGGCCTTCGCTCGCCACGTCATCGTGCGCGGCCCCGGCAGTGAACTGGTGCTGCGCCGGGTCGGCGAGTTCGCGCTCATGCTTAAGGAGCGCGTGGCTGCGCAGCGCAACGATCAACCGTTGGGTGGATGAGCGAACCGTTGATGGACGCTCAACGATCTCGTTCAGCCGGAAAACCACTTACTTCGGGGTCCCATCGTGCGAGCGTCAGGGACCGCCACGACCGGTCCGGTCCGCACGTCCTATCGGCGGGACACCGTCATCGCCCGGCGGCGGGCCGTTCCAGCCAGGCGACGAGGCGGTGCTCATCCTGGGCCGGTCCGCGCAAACTCGGCCAGCAATCGACCAGGGTGAGGCCCGCGGCGGCGGCCAAACCACTGAGCTCGCTGCGGGAGTAGAGGCGGACGCTCTCGGTGTAGGTGCGCACAACCTCTCCGCCGCGCGCCAAGGTCACCTGCTTGCGTACACGAACGCCGTCGAACGAGCGGCGTTCCTCGACCTCCAGCCCGGAGTCGGTGAGCCGCCGGCTCAGCGGCACCAGGGTGCGTACGAGGTGCTCGCGCTCGGGCAGGTCGAGCACCAGCCAACCGCCGACGGCGAGCAGGCGCGCGAGCTCGGCGAGCAGCGCCTGGTTGCCCGCCTCATCGAAGTAGCCGAAGGCGGTGAAGAGCAGGAGGATGGCGCCCCAGCCCGGGGCGAGCGCCGGGGCGCGCATGTCGCAGCGCAGTAGGCGCCCGCGGCAGGCCGCCCGTCCGGCAGCGTTGCGCAGGAGGTCGGGGCTGAGGTCGAAGCCGAACGCCGGCAGGCCGGCTGCGCGCAGGGC
>JAYVMM010000431.1:0-4110 GCA_043758975.1 Planctomycetota bacterium
GATGCCGAGCGCGAGGCCCTGGCGCTCGCGCGCGAACCAGGCGGAATTCCACGCGATGCCCACCGAGAAGGAGTTGCCGGCGATGCCGAAGGCGAGCGCCGCGCCAAGCAGGGCGGTGAACGAGTGCGCGCACGAGACCAGGTAGCAGGGCAGCGCGGTGGCAAGCAGCAGCAGGGTCAGCACCAGGCGCCCGCCCAGGCGGTCGGCGAGAATGCCGAAGGGCAGGCGCAGCAGCGAGCCGCTGAGGATGGCGCTGGCGGTCAGCCAGGCGAACTGCACCGGCGAGAGCGCGAACTCCTTCTTGATCGGGATCGCCAGCACGCCGAACATCAGCCACACCGCGAACAGCAGGGTGAAGGCGAGCGAGGAGAGCAGCAGGACGCGGGTTTCGGCGGGCACGGCTGGTTCAGTGGCGGGTGTAGGCATGGCAGCTCCCTGGAAGGCGGGGTCGGCGGCGATGGCGCAGACGGGATCCGGGTGGACGTAGAACGTGGCGGGCTTAGCAGGCGACCTCGACCCGCCCGGCGCGCAGGCGCACCGGATAGGCGGGCACCCGCACCGCGGGATCGTCGAGGCACTGCCCGGTGGCGAGCGCGAAGCTCTGCTTGTAGATCGGCGAGGCGACCTTGGGCGTGCCCTTGCGGTCGCCGACGATGCCGCGCGCGAGCACCATGGCCTTGCTGAAGGGATCGAAGTTGCCTAGCGCGAAGAGGCGGTCGTCCTCACCGACGCGGAAGATCGCGATCTGCAGGCTGTGGACCAGGGCGCATACCCCGGTATCGCGGATGATGGCATCGAGCGCGCAGACGTCGCTCCAGGCATCTTCCGGCACGCCCGGCCCGGGCGGCGCCGCCGGCGGTGCGGTGAGGGCGAGGTCCACGCTCATGACACCGCCGCCTCGGCGACCGGCAGCGCCAGCTCGCCGACCGCTGCGAGCTGCGCGCGCAGATCGGCGCTCTTCTCCTCGAAGCGCGCCGGGCGGATCTGCCCGCGCTCGCGCACGGTTATGATACTGGCGTCAGCGTGGTCGCTGTTGATGAAGGCGCGGAACTGCTGGCGCTTGGCCGGGTCCTCGATCGCGGTCTTCCATTCATCCTGGTAGGTGGCGACCACGTGCGCCATCTCGCGCTCGAGCTCGGCAGCGATGCCGAGGGAATCGTGCACCACCACCTGGATCAGGTACTCCATGCCGCCTTCCAGCTTGTTCAGCCAGGTTGCGGTGCGCTCGAGGCGGTCGGCGGTGCGGATGTAGAACATCAGGAAGCGGTCGAGCAGGCGCATGACCCCGGCGCCATCGAGATCAGTGGCGAGCAGCTGGGCGTGCTGGGGCTTCATCCCGCCGTTGCCACACACGTAGAGGTTGTAGCCCTTCTCGGTGGCGATGATGCCGAAGTCCTTGCTCTGGGCCTCGGCGCATTCGCGCGCGCAGCCGCTGACCGCGCTCTTGAGCTTATGGGGCGAGCGCAGGCCCTTGTAGCGGTTCTCCACCGCGATCGCCAGGCTGACCGAATCCTGCACCCCATAACGGCACCAGGTCGAGCCGACGCAGGACTTCACTGTGCGCAGGGCCTTGCCGTAGGCGTGGCCGGACTCGAAGCCGGCGGCGATCAGCTCGCCCCAGATCGCCGGCAGCTGCTCGAGGCGGGCGCCGAAGAGATCGACGCGCTGGCCGCCGGTGATCTTGCTGTAGAGATGGTAGGCCTTGGCCACCCGCCCGAGCGCGATCAGCTGGTCGGGCGTGATCTCGCCCGCCGGCACGCGCGGCACCACCGAGTAGGTACCGTCGCGCTGGATATTGGCGAGGAAGCGGTCGTTAGTGTCCTGCAGCGGAAGATGGCGGCGTTCGAGCACGTGATCGTTCCACGCCGAAGCCAGGATCGAGGCCACCGCCGGCTTGCAGATCTCGCACCCCGCCCCACTGCCGTGGCTGGCGATGACGCTGGCGAAGTCCTTGAGCTGGTGCATGCGCACCAGGCTGTAGAGCTCCTGGCGCGAATGGGCGAAGTGCTCGCAGAGGTGGTTGGCGAGGGTGATGCCGGACTTGGCGAGCTCGTGCTTGAGCAGATCCTTGAGCAGGGTGACGCACGAACCGCAGCCGGTGCCGGCCTTGGTGCAGGCCTTGATCTGCTTGACCTCGCGCAGCTGCTGGCCGGTAATGCTGGTGCAAATGGTGCCCTTGCTGACGTTGTGGCACGAGCAAATGGTCGCGCTGTCGGGCAGGTGCTGCGGACCGATGCCGGTAGCTGCCGGCGCACCCGCGCGCGCCGGGAGGATGAGGTCCTCGGGATGGGGGGGCAGCGGGATCTGGTTCTGCATCAGTTGGACCAGCTGGCCGTAGCTGCTGGCGTCACCGACCAGGATGCCGCCGAGGATGAACTTGCCGCCCGCGCTGACCACCAGCTTCTTGTAGGTGTCACTGGTGGCGTCGCCGTAGTAGAGCGCCTGGCTGCCGGGGGTGCTGCCGAAGGCGTCACCGAAGCTGGCGACGTCGACCCCCATCAGCTTGAGCTTGGTTGACATGTCGAAGCCGGTGAAGCTCGCCGCGGTGGCGCTCGGGGTGTCGGTGATGTCGTCGGCGGCCACCTTGGCCATGTGGTAGCCGGGGGCGACCAGGCCGAAGATGCGGTTCTTGTAGGCCGCCACCTCGCCGATGGCGGAGATCGCAGGGTCGGAGGTCTGGCAGCGCTCGTTGATCGCCACCCCGCCGCGCTCGCCGAGGACCAGACCGCAGGACTTGGCCAGCTCGTCGCGTGGGCGGATGCCGGCGGAGAACACGATCATGCCGGTGGCGAGCTCGCTCTTGTCGGCGAACGTCATCCCCACCACCCGTCCGCGCCCACCGCCCTGGCTGCCGTCGTTGACGATCTCGGTGGTCGAGGTGCTGGTGCGCACCTGGACGCCGAGCGACTCGATCTTGCGCCGCAGCATGGCCCCGCCGCCATCGTCCACCTGGACCGCCATCAGGCGCGGGGAGAACTCGATGACGTGGGTTGTGAGCCCGAGCTGGTGCAGGGCGTTGGCCGCCTCCAGCCCGAGCAGGCCGCCGCCGATCACCACCCCGGTGGTGCAGTCCTTGGACCAGGCGCGCATCGCCTCGAGGTCCTCGATGGTACGGTAGACGAAGCAGCCGGCAGCGGTGTTGCCGGTGATGTGCGGGACGAAGGGGTAGGAGCCAGTGGCGAGCACCAGGCGGTCGTAGCGCAGGTACTTGCCCATCGCCGAGGTCACGAACTTGGCCGCGCGATCGATCGCATTGACCTTGTCGCCGAGGTGCACGGTGATGCCATTGGCGCGGTAGTAGTCCGGATCCGGCAGCATCGAGAGGTCGGCGGCGCTCTTGCCGGAGAAGAAGCCGGAGAGGTTGACGCGGTCGTAGGCGAGGCGGGGCTCCTCGCAGAAGGTGGTCACGTGCCAGCGGCGGGTCAGGCCACGCTCGATCAGCTGCTCGAGCAGCCGGTGCCCGACCATGCCATTGCCGACGATCACCAGTTCTTTCATTGCCGCACTCCGACGCACCACTGGCACCCGGCGTGCCAAGCGCCGGCACGCCCGGACTGTCGTATCAGCAAGCAGCCGGGCCGCGCTCGCGGTCAGGGTTCCCCCTAGCGCGGGCGCCCCGCCGCCGGATCGCTCAAAAAGCGATCGGGTGCAGCGCCGCGCCCACCGGCGGATGCGACCGTGCCCGACCCGCGGCGCCCGCCGGCGGCGCGTGGCGAACCTCGGTGGATGTCGGCATTTCCACGCCGGGCCGGTGGGCGCAGGGTCGCGCCGGGCAGGCGCGCGCGCGCGATGGAATGGGAGTTGCTCAGTCCGCGGAGGAGGTTCTATGAGCTACGTACCACCCACCGATGTGGTCACCGCCCTGGTCAACCTCGGGGCCGCCAAGGCGGTGCTGCCCGCGCGGCACCTGTTGATCCGCGGCATCCTCGCTGGGGCGATCCTCGGCTTTGCCACCACCGTCGCCATCACCGCCACCCTGCAGACCGGGGTGCCCCTGGTCGGGGCCCTGGTCTTCCCCGTCGGCCTGGTGATGATCGTGCTGCTGGGCCTGGATCTGCTCACCGGCAGCTTCGCCCTGGTGCCGATGGCGGTGCTGAGCGGGCGCGCGCG
>JAYVMM010000432.1:0-2103 GCA_043758975.1 Planctomycetota bacterium
CGACAGACGCACGGCGATGCCGGCGGCGCGCATCGCCGCCTTGATCGCGCCGACGGTGTAGTCGCCGTAGTGCACCATGCTCGCGACCAGGGCGGCATCAGCGTGCCCGCCGCGCTCACCGCCGCTGACCGCGGCGGCGAGGTGCTCCGGGCGCCCGCCGCCGCCGGAGGCGATCACCGGGATCGGCACCGCTTCGGCGATCAGCCGGGTGATGGTCAGCTCGTAGCCCTGGCGCACGCCGTCGGTGTCGATGGCGTTGAGGCAGATTTCGCCCGCGCCCAGCGCCGCCGCCTCCACCGCCCACGCCACCGCGTCCTTGCCGGTGGCGGTGCGCCCGCCGTCGATCACCACCTCGTAGCCGCTGGGGATGCCGGGCTGGGCGGGCACCTTGCGCACATCCATGCCGAGCACCACGCACTGGGCGCCGAAGGCGCGCGCGCCGGCGCAGATCAGCTGGGGGTCGCGCACCGCCGGCGAATTGATCGAGACCTTCTCGGCGCCGGCGAGCAGCACCTCGCGCATGGCCTCGACCGAGCGGATGCCGCCGCCGACCGCGAAAGGGATGAAGATCGCCTCCGCCACCCGGCGCACCACATCGACGAACAGCCCGCGCTTCTCCGCCGAGGCGGTGATGTCGTAGAACACCAGTTCGTCGGCGCCCTGCTCGTAGTAGCGGCGCGCGTAGTCGACCGGGTCGCCGAGATCGACATTGCCCTGGAAGCGGATGCCCTTGGTGACCTGCCCGGCGCGGACATCGAGGCAGACGATCACGCGCTTGCTCAGGGCCATGGCGCGATCATTGCCCAGCCAGCGCCATTGCCAGCGCCGGGCGCGGGCGGGGATTGCCTGGCGGCGCACACCGCCACACTCCCGCGATGGCAAACACGCGGCGGCGGGGCAAGGCGGCTGGCTGGGTGCCGCGCTGGCTGCGCCATCGCGCCCTGGTCACCGGTGAGGCCATCCTCCTGGTCGGGGTGCTGCAGCAGCTTATCCAGCAGCACGTCGGCACGCTCGGACTGCCCAACTGGGCCAAGGTGCTGTGGGTGATGGCCTCGACCCTCGGCGCGCTCGGGGTGGCGCTGGTCGTGGTGCGCCTGATCTTGCGCAAGGGCGTGGCCACCGCCCATGACATGGTGCAGGCGATCCCGCTGCCGACCCCGACCCTGCTCATCCACCTGCTGGTCTACGGCGGGCTGTACCTGCTCTACGCCAAGGTGTGGGAGCTGCCGCTGTGGTGAGCGTGCCGCGCTCCGGCGGCTAGCGGCGCAGGCGCAGCCACATGCTGCGCCCCTCATGGTAGACCTGCACCACCACTTCGTGGCGCCGGGTGAGCAGGAGGGCGAGCTGGTTGGCGTCGTCAAGGGTGCGCAGGGCGCCGAAGGTGCGCTCGTGCAGCAGGCGGTCGCCGGGCACCAGCCCGGCCTTGGCGGCGATGGAGCCGGCATCGACCGCGGTGACCTTGAGCCCGGACTGATCGTCGACGCCCAGCCACAGCCCGACGTCCTTGAGCGGGGTGCCGCGATGGTCGTCGCCCTCCTTGGCGAAGGCGGCGAGCTTGTGGTTGAGCTCCTCCTCGGCCACCGGCACCATGCCATAGTCCTTCTCCATGCCTCCACGCCAGATCTTCAGGGTGATGGCGGCGCCGAGCTTGCAGCTGGCGACGCGCGCCTGGAACTGCTGCAGGCTGACCACCTTGGCCTGGTTGACCGCGAGGATGACGTCGCCGCCGGTGATGCCGGCGGTCTCCGCCGGGCTGCCGGGGACCACCGAGGTCACGCGCACGGTCTGCACCTGGGGCAGGCCGAGGGCCTTGGCCTGGTCCGGGCCGACGTCCTCGATCTGCACGCCGATGATGGTGCGGCTGACATGGCCGTGCTCGAGGATGTCCTCGGCGACGCGGCGAGCGAGGTTGGCCGGGATGGCGAAGCCGAGGCCGATGTTGTTGCCGGTGCGGCTGATGATGCTGGCGTTGATGCCCACCACCTGGCCCATCATGTTGACCAGCGGTCCGCCGCTGTTGCCGGGGTTGATCGCGGCGTCGGTCTGGATGAAGGAGTCGAAGCCGCCCAGGCTCTGGTAGATGCCGGTGGAGCGGTCAGTGGC
>JAYVMM010000433.1:0-1596 GCA_043758975.1 Planctomycetota bacterium
TGCGCAGCGCCCGCCGCCATCATGCGCGGCAGCACCATGGTCCGCCCCTTCGCCACCCTGAGCAGGTCCAGCGCCCACCGCCCCGCACCAACGGCGACCGTGGCCAGCCTGCTGGGCGCGCTGCTCCTCGCGCTGGCCGGCTGCCAGAGGGACGATGGCGCGGCGCCAACTCCGGTGCGCAGCACGACCGTGGGCGGCGCCGGCGCGCTGCCGGCCATGCCGGCCATGCCGGCGGAGGCGGACGGCCAGTTCCCCGCCCTGCTGTCGCAAACCGGGGCCTTCACCGATCTCTCGACTCTGGCGGCCTCAAGCACGCTGATGCCCTTCACCGTCAATTGCGCGCTGTGGTCGGACGGCGCGCTCAAGCAACGCTGGCTGGCGCTGCCCCCAGGCGGGCGCATCCACTTCACTCCCACCGGCGAATGGAGCTTCCCGGGCGGCACGGTGTTCGTGAAGCACTTCGCCCTCGCCAGCGATGAGCGGGTGCCCTCAGAGCGGCGCTTCCTCGAGACCCGCTTCCTCGTTCGCGCCGCCCGCGGCGGGATTTACGGCGTGACCTATCGCTGGCGAGCCGACCGCTCCGACGCCGAGCTCCTGCCCGACGGGCGCGACGAGGAGGTGCGCGTGCGCACCGCCGACGGCGGCGAGCGCGTGCAGAAGTGGCACTACCCCAGCCGGAGCGAATGCCTGCTGTGCCACAACCCGGTGGCCGGCTTCGTGCTCGGGGTCAAGACCCAGCAGCTCAACCGTGTCGGCGAAGGCGCCGGCGCGGCGGTCAACCAGCTCACCGCGATGGCTGGGCGCGGGATGTTCGACCAGGCGCCCTCACCCGAGACGATCACTGCGCTGCCGCATCTCGTCGCGCTCGATGATGCGCACGCGCTCCATGCTGAGCGCGCGCGCTCCTACCTCGATGCCAACTGCGCGCACTGCCACCGTCCGGGGATGGTCGGCTTCGCCACCTTCGATGCGCGCTACGACACCCCCCTGGACGAGCAGAACCTCATCCGCGCGCGGGTGATCATCGACCACGGCATCGATGGCGCGCGCAATATCATGCCGCACGATCCCTGGCGCTCAATGGTGCTGGTGCGCATGGAGACCGCCGAGGAGCTGCGCATGCCGCCCCTGGCGCGCAACCTGGTCGACCACGCCGCGGTGCAGGTGGTGCGGGAGTGGATCGGCCAGCTGCCGGGCAAGGCGGCACTGCCGCCGCCACGCCTGACGCCGGCCTCCGGGCGCTACCCCGAGCCCATCACCGTGCGCGCCCAGGAGGACGATCCAGAGGCGGTACTCCACTACACCACTGATGGCAGCCTGCCCGACGATCAGGCCCCGGTGTTCCCCGGCATGCTCCGGATCGATTCGCCTACCGTCTTGCGTATAAAGGCCTTACGAAAGGGATTCGCGAGCAGCGTGGTGGTCAATGGACTCTACCAGCTGGAGCCGGTAAGGCGCTGAAGCAGGTCAACCTGCGCCGCGCCGGAGCTGGAATAAACTCTGATTCCTGGGATCCATCAGATAATTCGTCCGGATCTTTTTTCGCCCGTTTCCGGGCGCCAAGATTCACGCTTCCACGAGCCGGTTGGACCGGCA
>JAYVMM010000434.1:0-2561 GCA_043758975.1 Planctomycetota bacterium
CCCCCGCGCCTGGTGGCGCGGGGATCAACCGCCGCCAAGGACGTCCCATGACCCTCCGCCATCTCGCCGTCGAACCTGCCGCGCACCTCGTCCGCCCGCGCGCACGCATCCAGCCGATCCAGGCCTCCTCCGGGGTGCCCTCGGTCGATCCGGCCCAGGTCGCGGCGGACACCCAGGGCGTCGCCGAGATCCTCCCGGTCATCGCCATCGAAAGTGCCGAGCACTGGAGCCGGGTGGTGCGCGGCCTCGGCAAGGACATCGACGGCATCCTGCCGCTGTCGATCCCCGCCTATCCCACCGAGGTGTGGAACAGCCATCCGGAACCGCTCGCCGAACGCGGCCTGCCGGTGGTGTTCTGGTGCCTGCCCGAGCACGATGAGCCCGACTTCTGGCGCTGGTCGGCGCGCGACATGCTGTGCTCGCTCGGCATCGATGTGCATCTCGTCGAGAACCGCCGCCACGGCCTGACCCTGATGCGCGCGCTCGGCCTGCGCCGGCAGCTGCAGGGGGCGAGCCTGGTGGTGTTCGGAGTGCAGAATTTCCCGTGGAACGCCCATGCCGCCGGTGCGCACATGGGCCGCGCGCTCGGTCTGCGCGTGGTGGTCGAGGACCTCGAAGCGGTACGCGAGCGCATCGCCACCATCAGCGACGGCGAGGCCCTCGCGCTGTGGCAGGAGCGTTCATCGCGCTACCGCGAGCACGGGGTGCAGAAGCCGTGGCTGCACATGGCGCTGAAGACCTGGATCGCCATCCGCGAAGTACTCGAGCGCCGGCGCGCGCTCGGCTTCGGTGTCAACTGCTTCGGCGATCTCATCCCTAAGGGCCACCGCCAGGTGCCCTGCCTGGCCCAGGTGCTGGCGCGCGAGGAGGGCTACATCGCGGCCTGCGACGGCGACTTCTGCTGCCTGTCGTCGATGGCGCTGATGACCCATCTCACCGGGCGCACCTGTACCATGAGCAACCTCTATCCGGTATCCTATGTCGGCGCGCTGGGCGCGCATTTCGGCGATCCCCTGTCGCCCGATCCGGCGCGCTTCGCGCCCGCGGAATGGCCCAACCTCGGTCGGCTCGCGCATTGCGGCTTCGCCGGGGTGGTTTCGCCCGAGGTCGCCGGCGGCACCGTCGACCTGCGCGACTGGGGCGGTACCTACGAGATCAAGCGCGATGGCCGCGGCTGCGGGGTGGACGGCGACATGCCAGCGGGCGCGGTCACCGCGGTCGAGTTGAAATTCGATGGACGCACCCTGCTCGCCGCCGCTGCCGAGGTGATCGAGACCACCCGCCACAGCGGCATGCCCCATTGCGAGAAGAGCGTGCTGATGCGCTTCCGCGATCTGCCCGGATTCGTGCGCCGGATCTCCCGCGAGCATCCCGCCATCGTCTATGGCGATCACCTTCCCGACCTGCGCGTCGCCGCCCCGGTGCTCGGGCTGGAGCTCGAGGAGTTCTGATGCTGGCGCTGGGCGTCGACTGCGGCACGAGCAAGGTCGCGGTGGCGCTGGTCGACCAGGGCGGCGTGAGCGTGCATGCCGCCGCGCTGGTGCACCAGGGCGAATTGCCGACGCCGGCCGGGCGGGCGGAGCAGGATGGCGAACGCATCGTGCGCGCCGCCGAGGAGCTGGTGCGCTCGCTGCCGGGCGAACTGCGCGCCCAGGTCGCGGCCATCGGCCTGACCGGACAAATGCACGGCGTGCTGCTGCACGACCGCGAGGGAAAAGTGCGCTCGCCCCTGGTCAGCTGGCAGGACCGCCGTGTGCTCGAGGACCCCGGCTTCATCACCGCCCTGCCTCATCCACGTGCGCTCCACGCCGGCTATGGCATCGCCACCCTGCATTGGTGGGCGCGCCAGGGAGCCCTCGGCGAGGACCTGCGTGCGGCCACCATCCACGGCCTGCTGGCAGCGCGTTGGTGCGGTCTTGAGCGCGCAGTCATCGATCCCACCGATGACCAGGCCTGGGGCGGGCTTGCGGGGGCCGCCGCCGTCATCAGGGGGCTGCTACCGCGCCAGGTCGGCCATGGCGAGCGCATCGGCGCGCTCACCGCCGCCGCCGCCGCCACCCTGGGCCTGCCGGTCGGCGCCCTGGTGGCCGCCCCCCTGGGGGACAATCAGGCGTCGCTGCGCGCCACCCTCACCGAACCGCTGCAGGAGCTCGCCTTCACCCTCGGCACCGGCTGCCAGCTCGCCGCGGTGGTGCGGCGCGACGATCCGATCGCACCTGGACACAGCGACCTGCGGCCCTACGACGCCGAGCACCAGCTGCTGGTGGCGGCGCCGCTGTGCGGCGGCGCCGCCTGGCTGTGGTTGGCGGACACCGCGGCCTCGTGGTGCGCCGACCTCGGGCTGCAGCCGCCAGGACGTGACCAGCTGTTAGCGACTCTCGACCGCCTCGGACTCTCCGCCGCCGACCGCCTGAGCTGCCATCCGCATTTCGCCGGCGAGCGGCATGATCCCGCCCTCACCGCCAGCTTCGGCGGCTTCACCTTGCCGCACGGACGGCTTGGCGAGGTGGCGCGCGCAGTGGCGCGCGGCATCGCCGCAAATGCCCGCGATCTGCTGCCGG
>JAYVMM010000435.1:0-2893 GCA_043758975.1 Planctomycetota bacterium
TTCGCGGATTTGCAAACTCAATCCCCTATGCCTAAAATGTATGCCTCTGCTGAACAACGACTTAGCGGAGACGGTTCGTGCCCAGTTTTATTGCCTCCACCATTCTTCTTTTACAACCAGGGATGGCCATGCCATCCGCCGGGATGCCGATCAAAGAAGAGCTGTATATGGCCTCTCGGTTAGGCCGAAAGATTCCGGGAAAGTCTTTGTGGTCTACGAGGACGACGACCAAGACGCAATACCTTACGACAAACGCGAATACGCCTTGGTCGCCGATTCCTTCACGGACATTTACAAAAAGGTGATCGAGAATTACGACTCGCGCTGTTGTTAGGGCGCGGGCATGGCGGCAACGAAGGACGGTCCTGCGGCCACCGGCAGGGTGGTGACTTTGCTCAGGGTGCCGGCGGCGGGGTCGACCTTGAAGATGGTGACGCAGTTGCCGTTCTGGCTCGCCACCAGGGCGAGGGTGCCGGTGGCGTCGAAGGAGAAGTGGCGGGGGATCTTGATGTCGCCGCCGCCGGTCTCGTAATTCATGAAGGTGGGCAGACCGCTGGCGGGATCGAGGCGGTAGATGGCGATACTGTTGTGCCCGCGGTTGGAACCGTAGAGGAAGTTGCCCGAGGCGGCGACTTGGATCTCGGCGGTGCTGTTGCGCACCCCGCTGCTGGCGAAATTCGCGGGCAGGGTGGTGACCACGTTGACCGCGCTGAGTAGACCCTTGGCGGCATCGTAGGTGTAGGTGGTAATGGTGCTGCCGAGCTCGTTGATGCCGTAGGCGAAGGTACGCTTGGGATTGAAGGCGAGGTGGCGCGGGCCGGCGCCGGGCTGGGTCGCCACCGTCGCCGGCTCATTGGGGGTGAGCTTCCCCGTGGCGGCGTCGAAGCGGTACTGGTAGATATAGTCCGAGCCCAGGCACGGCACGAAGAGGAAGGCGCCGCTGTCGTCCCACAGCGCCTGATGGGCGTTCTTGCCCGGCAGCTCGGTGTCGACCGGCTCGCCCACGCTGCCATCGGGCTTGATCGGCAGGATGCCGACATGGCCGCTGCCGTAGTTGGCGGTGGCCAGCCACTTGCCGCCGGGGTGGACCGCGAGGTGGCAGGTGCCCTTGCCGGCGGCTGAGGCGTCGTTGATGCGGGTCAGGCTGCCGTTGACCGGATCGATCTTGAACGATGCGATCTTGCCCATGGGGTCCGACTCGTTGAGCGCGTACATGAAGCGGTGGTCCGCGCTCCAGGCCAGGAAGGAGGGGTTGGTGCCGCCCGGCGAGGAGCTCGCAGGGGTGAGGGTGCCGCTCGCGGTGTCGAGGGTGAAGCAGCTGATGGCGGGGGCATAGCCCGAGACGTAGACGAAGACCTTGCCGTCGGCGGCGCCCAGGGTGCCGCCGAGCAGCAGGCCCCAGGCGGCAAGCAGAGGGGTGAGCAGGGCGGGGGCGGACATGATGGCGCGCATGGGTGGTCTCCTGGGGCGCGGAAGGCGCCGGGGCACCCTACCCCTGGCGGCAGCCCCCGCAAGCCGGGCAGCCCCGCCACTGCGCCGGGCGCGCCCGGCACGCGCCGCCTTTACATGGCGCGCCGCTGAGGGTGAAGGAGAAGCGCGCGCCCAGCCCAGGGGCGGCCTCGACCCAGATCTCGCCGCCGTGGCGGTCGACGATGCGCTTCGCGCTCGCCAGGCCGATACCCGAGCCCGGGAACTCGTGCACCGCGTGCAGGCGCTGGAAGGCGCCGAAGAGCTTGCCCGCGTGCGCCATGTCGAAGCCGACGCCATTGTCCGCCACCGTCCACATGCGGTGGCCACTGCGCTCCCCGGCGCTCACGTCGATGCGCGCCGGCGTAGCGTTGGCGGTGAACTTCCAGGCGTTGCCGATGAGATTCTCGAGCACCACCCGTAGCAGCACCGGGTCGCCCTCGGCCACCATGCCGTCGGCGATGGCGACCTCGACCCGGCGCTGGCGCTCGCCCGCCTGCAGGTTCTCCACCACCGACAGCGCCATCGCGCTGAGGTCGACAGTCTGGCGGTGGAGGCCCGCGCGCGCGAAGCGCGAGAGCTGGAGCAGGTCGTCGATGAGCCGGCCCATGCGCCCGGTGGCGCCGCGCACGCGCTTGAGGTGGCTGCGGCCCTGCTGGTCGAGCACTTCGGCGCAGTCCTCGCTCAGCGCGAGGGCGAAGCCGTCGATTGCGCGCAGCGGTGCGCGCAGGTCGTGGGAGATCGAGTAGCAGAAGGACTCCAGCTCGCGGTTCGCGGCCTCGAGCTCGGCGGTGCGCGCGCGCACGCGCAGCTCGAGCTCGCCATGCAGGCGCGCGAGGTCGCGCTCGGCGCGCACCCGCTCGCTGACGTCGTTGGCCATCACCAGCCGCCGGGTGGCGTTGTCGGCGCCGAGCTGGTGGGTGATCACCTCGACCTCGATCAGCGCGCCAGTCCTGATGCGGTGCTGGAAGATGCCGCGCGAGAAGCCGGAGTTCCCGAGCCCGCGCAGGGCGGCATCGAGTTCAGCCTGGCGCTCCTGCGTGTGGAGGTCGCGGATGGTCATACCGAGGAATTCGGCGCGGCTGTAGCCGTAGAGCGCCACCGCGGCATCGTTGACCTCGACGAAGGCGAAGGTGGCGATGTCGTAGAGCCACATCGGCATGGGGCTGTTACCATCTGACAAAATTGAACTCTTTTGTATTCTTTTCATGTCATGAAGTTGATGAAATGGGCGAGACAGGAAGGGCTATCAAGGGCAACCGCCTACAGGTTGTTCCACTCCGGTATGCTGCCAATTCCATCGCAGCAGCTTGATACGGACACGATGCTTGTTGATCCGCCGGTGAAGAGTGAGGCTCAGTACATGGTGTATGCTCGGGTCTCATCCTCTGATCAGAAGAAGGATCTCGACCAGCAGACAGCGCCG
>JAYVMM010000436.1:0-2472 GCA_043758975.1 Planctomycetota bacterium
TGGTGCTCCACTTCACGCCGCCTTCGTACTGCTTCACCACATTCACCGCCACGCCCTGCGGCGCGTTGCCGTTGGCGTTCAGGCCACCGCCGAACAGCAAGCGGTCGGAATTGAAGCGGACGCCGCTGCTGGCGCGACCGAGGCGCGCTGTTTGTGGCTGGATACCTGCGCCGCGATAACCGGCGACCGTCCCGACAAGCTCCTGCGCATCCTGGAAGCCAAATGGGCGGCCTCGGAGGCCGCGCTCGCGGTCACCGACCTGGGCATGCGCATTTGCGGCGGCGCCGCCTTCCGCCGCGAGGTGGACATCGAGCGCCTGTTCCGCGATGCACGTGCTGCCGCGGTGATGGCGCCGACCTCGGATATTCTGGCCGACTTCATCGGCAAGGCGGTCTGCGGTCTGCCCTTATTCTAGCCGTCAGCGGTCGGACATTCTGACCTCTGTCCATGGAGATACGCATGTCTGTTGAGCAGCCCCTGGTCCTGGGTGCGGTCGCTTACGATCCGAAGGTGGTAACGATATGGGAAGGATTCAAATCCTGGTTCCAGGCTGCGGGGCTGCCTTTTGACGTCGTCTTCTATTGCAACTATGAGCGCCAAGTCGAATCCCTGATGGCCGGGCACATCCAGGTCGCTTGGAATTCGCCGTTGGCGTGGGTGCGCGCCCGGCGGATGGCCGAGGCCGCCGGTTTTTTCGCCCATGCCCTAGTGATGCGCGACAGCGATCAAGACCTCACCTCCCTGGTCCTGGTGCGCGCCGATGGACCGGTCAACGTCGTCAAAGACCTGGAGGGCGCCACCATCGCCACCGGAGCCATCGATTCCCCGCAGGCGACCCTGCTGCCGCTCGCCCACCTCGCGGCCCAGGGGCTCAGGGCCGGGAAGGGGATCACGCTCAGGCGCTTCGACTTGATGAGCGGCAAGCATGGCGATCATATCGGCGGCGAGCGCGAGGCGGTGCGCGCGCTTATGCGCGGCGAAGCGCAGGCTGCGTGCATCCTCGACAGCAATCACCTGCTGTTCATACAGGAAGGGACCTTCACGCGGAGTGCGGTGCGGATCCTAGCCAGAACCGAACCGTATGACCATTGCAATTTCACCGCCATCACCCGCGGGCAGTCGCTGCCGGTAGGGCCGCTGGAGCGATTCCGCCTGCTGCTCATGGGCATGTCCTATGGCGATGCCGCCATCAGGCCGCTGTTCGATCTCGAAGGCCTGAAGGCGTGGCGCCCAGGGCGCACCAACCGCTATACTGCGCTCGAGGAGGCCATTGATGAGCTCAGCTTCTACGACCGATCCGGGCGCATCACCGCACCGGGTTATCGCTATTGAGGATCTCGGCTTCGACCGCGGCGCCCATATCGTGATTGAAGCCGTCCTCGCGGGGGCGGAGCCCGGGACCCGGCTGGCGGTGTGCGGTTCGGCTCCGGAATTGGCCCTCCATCTCGCCACCTGGTGCCGCGCGGTCGGCCATGGTTTCACCGCCGCCGATGCGGGAACCTCGACGGCAGGGTGGATCATCCGCGGCGATGCCGGCGACCGCCGCTGGCAGGGAGCGCAACGAGCCGCGCACGCGCTGGTGCCCGCCCAGCCGGCCGCACATGCTGCGGCATGCTGGGGCCTGGCCGCGCGCGGCGCCCTGGTCGAAGCCGGTACTCCCGACATCCATTTCGCGCTCGACCGCAGCGACCTCCTGTGGTGCGATGACCTGCCTCGGCTCTACGCCCAGGCGGCGGCAGCCCAGTGGGATCCCTCCAGCGCCCTCGACTGGTCCCCTCCCCGGCTTCCCGCTGCGCTCGATGCCGCGCTCGCCCAGCTGATGACCTTCCTGGTCGAGAATGAGAATGCCGCGTTGCTGGTGACCGCCCGCTTCCTGGCCCAGGTCCATCCCCATTTCCGCGAAGCCATGCAGCTGCTCGCCATCCAGACCGCCGACGAGGCCCGCCATTGCGAAGTCTTCACCCGCCGCGCCCTGCTGTGCGCGGCCGGCATGGGCCGCTCCACCGTTCTCGGCCAGCGCTCCCTGCAGACCTTGATCGAAGAGCCCGATTTCGTGCTCGCCTCCTTCATGCTGGCGGTGATGGGCGAAGGGACTTTCCTAACCCTGCTGGCCTTCATCGAACAGCACGCTCCCGATCCATTGACCCGCGCGATGATGCGCCTGGTGATTCAGGATGAGAGCCGTCATGTCGCCTTCGGCGTCGGCCATCTCCGCCGCTTCATCGCCCACGATCCCGGGCAGCTGAACCGCCTGTCCACCGCGCTGCGGCGTCGCAGCAGCGCGCTGCAACAGACCTCTGGGCTCAACCATATCGTCCTCGACTCGCTGGTCGTGCTGGCGGCCGGATCACTTGCTCCGGAGGCCATCGGACGCGGATACGACCGATTGCAGACGTTGCGTTTTGACATGGATGCGGGCCGCCGCGCCCGCCTCGTCCAGCTCGGCTTCAGCCCCCTCGACGCCGCTGAACT
>JAYVMM010000437.1:0-5317 GCA_043758975.1 Planctomycetota bacterium
GACCTCGGCATGGTGGTGATCTCGGCGGCGATCTGCAGCGACCTCATCGGCTGGATCTTCTTCGCCATCATCATCGGCATGATGGGGGCCACCTCGCCGGGCGAGGGGCCGCACCATTCGACTGGCGAAGTGGTGCTGCTCGCGTTGTCCTTCGCCGTTATCATGCTCACCGCCGGACGCTGGCTGCTGCATCGCACGCTGCCCTGGATCCAGGCCCACCTCAGCTGGCCGGGCGGCGTGCTCAGCGTCACCCTCGCGCTCAGCCTGTGCGGCGCCGCGCTGAGCGAATGGATCGGCTTGCACGCGATCTTCGGCGCCTTCCTGGTCGGTGTTGCGATCGGCGACTCGCACCACCTCCGCGAGCGCACCCGCGCGGTGATCGTGCAGTTCATCTCCTTCATCCTCGCCCCGCTGTTCTTCGCCTCGATCGGCCTGACCCTCGACTTCATCAGCAACTTCGATGGCACCATGGTGGTGGTGTTGTTCGCCATCGCCTGCACCAGCAAGGTCCTCGCCTGCACCCTGGGTGCGCGCCTGAGCGGGATGGACGCGCGCGAATCCTGGGCGGTCGGCTGGGGCATGAACTCGCGCGGCGTGATGGAGATCCTGCTCGGCACCATCGCCCTGCGCGAGCATCTCATCAACGCGCGCACCTTCGTCGCCCTGGTCATCATCGCGCTGGCGACCTCGATGATGGCCGGCCCGCTGATGCAGCGCATGCTCCGGCGCAAGCGTACCCGCCGCCTGGTCGACCACCTCAGCGCGCGCGGCTTCATCCTCGAGCTCAGCGGTAGCAGTGCGGAGGAAGTCATCCGCGAGATCGCGGGGGTGGTCGCGCCCCAGGCCGGGCTGGAGGTTGGCGCGGTCGCCGATGCGGTGCTCGAGCGGGAGCGCAGCATGTCCACCGCCTTCGGCAAGCAGCTCGCGGTGCCGCACGCGCGCATTGCCGGCTTGGCCGCGCCCCTGGTCGGCATCGGGCTCTCGCCCAAGGGCGTCGCTTTCGCCGCGCCCGACGGCGAGCCAGTGCGGCTGGTGGTGATGCTGCTCACCTCGACCGAGGACAACGGCGACCAGATCGCGCTGCTCGCCGACGTCGCTGCCACCTTCAAGGGCGAGGACGCCAGCGCGCAGCTGCCGGCGGTACGCTCGTTCACCGAGTTCCTCGCCCTGGTCAAGGCGCTCCAGGGCGGCGTCGCCGATCAGGCGCGCGCCGATCGCGAGCGCCGTACCGCCATTATCGTGGCCGCAGACGCGCGTTCAGGAAGCGGTAGAGGCTCGGGTTGACGCCCTCGGCGGTGCGGTGCTTGCGCACCACCACGTCGCCGCCGCAGACGCGGATGCGCTCGCTCGCGGCCGGCATGCTCGAATAGCCGACGATGGTCGGACGTACGCTGGCCGGCTCGAGGCGGCGGAGTTCGCTGGTCACCTCGTCGCCGCGCTCCTGACCGATGAAGAAGTCCATCAGGATCACCGCCGGCAGGCGGTCGGGATGGTCGCGCGCCAGTTCGGCGAAGGCGGCGAGCGCCGTAGCGCCGCTGTAGAAGTGCGTGAGCTCCACCCCGACGAGGCCGGCGACGGTGAGATCGGCGACGTGGTGGGGATCCTCGCTGTCGTCGACCAGCCAGACGCGCAGGGTCGGCCCAGGATGCGTCTGATGCATGGGCGCATGACAGCGGCTGGCGGGGCGAAGCAAGCCCCGCCGGCGGCGGGGGTCGCAGGCTGAACCACGCGCGCGCCCGCCCGACGCGGCGGGCAGTCGGGGGGGGCGGAGGAGGCCTGGGCGGAAGCCCAGACTTCCGGCCTGGCGGCGGCAGAGAGGGGGGGGCGGTGGACAGCTGGCGCGCGCCATCTACAACCCCGAAGTGCCTCCGCTCAATCCCTTCACCTACATCCGCCCCGACCGCACCGCCATCGGCGTCGGCCAGCTGGTCGGACGCCTCACCCTCGAGGGGCTGCAAGCCACCGGCGAGCTCGGGCGGCTGTTCTCCCAAGTCATGCGCGCGCTCGTGCGCGACCCCCAGCGCCGCGAGGTCATGGTCACCCAGCTCTACCACATCGGCTACCTCAGCCTGCCGGTGGTGCTGATCAGCGGGATGTCGATCGGCATGGTGATGGGCGTGCAGAGCTATGCCACCCTGGTCAAGTTCAACGCTGAGGTGATGTCCGGCCCGATGGTCAACTATTCGCTGGTCACCCAGCTCGCCCCGGTCTTCACCGCGCTGATGGTCGCTGGGCGGGTGGGTTCGAACATGGCAGCGGAGATCGGCACCATGCAGGTGACCGAGCAGCTCGACGCCCTGCGCGTGATGGGCACCGATCCGATCGCCTACCTGGTGGCGCCGCGCTTCTTCGCCTGCGTCATGCTGCTGCCGGTGCTCTCGGCCATCGCCGGGGTGGCCGGCATCGCCGCTGCCGCCTTCCTGGTGGTCGACCTCTGGCAGGTCGACGAGGGCGCCTACTGGTTCCGCACCGCCCAGTACATGCGCAGCTGGGACACCCTCACCGGCCTGGCCAAGACCTTCGTCTTCGGCGGCATCATCAGCCTGGTCGCCTGCCGGCACGGGCTGATGACCCAGGGCGGCGCCACCGGGGTGGGTGAGGCGTGCACCCGCGGGGTGGTCCAGGGCAGCGTGCTGGTGATGATCGCCAACTTCTTCATGACCCTGTCGTTCAACAAGCTCTGGCACGTCATTTACGCCCCATGAGCCGCCGCCGGGTGGTGGTGGTCGGGGGCGGCATCATCGGGCTGGCGTGCGCCTGGCGCCTGGCCCAGGCGGGCTGCGCCGTCACCGTGCTCGATGCCGCGCGGGAGGCGCGCGAAGCGAGCTGGGCCGCCGCTGGGATGCTCGCCCCGCACCATGAGGCCGACACCGACTCCCCGCTATGGCGGCTCGGGTGCGCCAGCCTGGAACGCTGGCCAGCCTTCGCCGCCGAGCTGGCGGGCGATCCCGGGGCGCTCGATCTGCGCTCCGCCGGCGGCCTGCTGCCGCTCTACGCCGGCGAAGCCCCCGGTCTGCTCGACGCCAAGCGTGCCGTCCTCGCGCACGCCGGAGTGGCGGTGCGGCAGCTGACCGGCGGCGAGCTCGCGGCGCTGGAGCCGGCGCTATCGCCGCGCTGCGCCGCCGCCCTGCTCATCCCCGGCGGCCAGGTCAACCCGCGCCTGGTGGTGGCGGCGCTCGGCGAGGCCTGCGCGCGTGCCGGCGTCGAGCTGCGCTACGGCGCCGCCGTCGCCGCCATCACCGGCGGCACCGTCGCGCTGTGCGACGGCGGCGCGGTGGAGGGCGACGAGGTGGTGCTGGCGAGCGGGGCGTGGACGCCCGAGCTCGCGCGCCTGAGCGGCGTCGAGCTGGTCGGCGAGGCGGTCAAAGGCCAGCTCCTGCGCCTGGCCGCCAGCGATGACCTGCTGCGCCACTTCATCCACTGCCACCATGCCTACCTGGTGCCGCGCCGCGGGCTGGGCGTGGTCATCGGTGCGACCATGGTCAACGCCGGCTTCGACCGCAGCGAGGACCCGCAGGCCATCGCCCGCCTCGCCGCCGAGGCCACCAGCCTGGTCCCCGCGCTCGCCGGCGCCGCCGTGCTCGAGACCTGGACCGGGCTGCGTCCGCGACTCTGCGGTGGACTGCCGCTACTCGAACGCATTTCGCCGACCTTGATCATCGCCACCGGGCATTTTCGCAATGGCATCCTGCTGACCCCGATCACCGCCGACATCGTCACCGGGCTGGTCATGCAAAGGTATGCAGGGATAGATCTTGGGCCCTTCTCTAGAGCGGTTTCACCAGGCTGAAACTCTCGACAGCGCAGGGCGCTTGAGGAACCTGGGGATTGCCGCGCCCAGGCCGATGGGCTAATATCGGCGCATTCCATCGGGGAGAGCGGGCGGATGTCGGATATCCTGATCGTCGAAGACAATCCGGTGAATCAGAAGCTGATCGCCTTCCTGCTCGCTCGTGCCGGCTACAGCTACGAGGTCGCGGACAACGGCGCGGTGGCGCTCGAGCGCCTCGAGCAGGGCCAGTTCAAGCTCGTGCTGATGGACATGATGATGCCGGTGATGAACGGCTACGACGCCACCAAGGCGATCCGCTCGAACCAGAAGCTGCGCAATCTCCCGGTCATCGCCCTCACCGCCAACGCCATGAAGGGCGAGGACGAGAAGTGCCGCGCCGCCGGCTGCAGCGATTATCTGGCCAAGCCCTATTCCAAGGACCAGATCCTCAATGCGATCTCGGTGCAGATTCGCAAGAATCAGGCCGCTGAGGCCAATCCCGCCTGAGCAGTTCGCAGGTGGCGCCGCCGGCTGGCGCTCTGGGCACTGTCCGCCGCGCAAACGCCTCTGTCCCGGATCTCGCCTGAGCCACCGCACACCGTTGCGGCCATCGGTAAGGCCCAACGTGACATGCGGATTGCTGGCGGAGCGAGCGTTTTTCCCTGTTCGATGGTCATGATGCGACAACTCACCGTCCCAGGTTGCGCCCGTAGTTGAGGGCCTAATCATGCGCAACGGAGGTTGCCATGAAATATGACCGTGATGATGGCGAGTACCGACGCCACGGATTCGCCCGCGGCATCATTCCCTTCCTGAAAATTGCAGTCTGGCTGGCTGCCGGGATCATGTTCTGCGTGGAAATTTTTTCCTTACCCCTCGGGGGCTCCGCGATGGGCTTCGCGAGCGGCTTCTTCCACCTGATATGTGCCGGCATCCTCCACGTGCTGCTTGCGGGCATCGACGCCGTTTTCGACATCGCGGCAACGCTCGAGCAGCAGAATCGACTGTTGCGGGAGAAGGGCGGTGGGTGACGGTCGCGGTCGGCAGCGCGCGTCATTCCGGAATCGCTACTCCCGCCCGGATTGAGGGCGTCGACCTGCGCCCACTCTGGATGACCACCTGAGGTCAAGTTCCCTGGCAGTGCCTCACGACGGGTTCCAGCACGGACGGTTGACGGACCGCATGCGTGCCATTCGGCCCATTCGCACAGATCGTATAAGTTCCGCAGCGCCTAGCGATTTCAGTGCTTGAGAAGCGCAGTCGTGGCACCAAAGTAACCCCCAGCAGGACGGCATAGGTCCTTGACGCGCTCGTAGCTCAGTTGGTAGAGCAACAGACTTTTAATCTGTGGGTCTTGGGTTCGATTCCCAACGAGCGCACTCTTATATATAGGTTGTCGCTATGGGAAAAGCGCCTCGGTAGCGCTGAGAGGAAGTACGCGCAAGCCATCCGGGCCGGACGAAATAATCGGGCCTGAGAGATCATGCTTGTCAGGACTGACGTGGTCTGAAATGCGGAAGCGGAAGCTGGCGCTCGGGTCTGTCC
>JAYVMM010000438.1:0-2995 GCA_043758975.1 Planctomycetota bacterium
CGCCGCCGAGTGCCCAGGGGAGGACAATTGGATGAGCACGGCACGGCCGGCGGCAAGATCCGCGGCAGGTAGCGAAAGGAGCATGGTGCCAACATCGGCGGGGGCACCGCCAGCGCGTTCGAGCGGCTCAACCAGATCGATCAGAACAGTGAGCGCAGTGGTACCGCGCATGGTGGCTAGCGCCTTTAAGGCATCCTGGCGCATTGCGACAGGTGCATCGACGCGCCCAAACAAGGCAAGCAGAACCGCCTCGCTCTTCGGCAGCCGGGCGAGCTCGGAGGTGGAGTAGCTCGCGAGGAGATAGGCGAGGCCCTGGGGGTTTCCGGCGGCAAGCGGACTGCCTTCGGCAAGGGCATTCTTCCACCAGGGCGCCAACTGACGCATGGTCTCATGTAAGCAGTAGGTCAGGTAGTAGTCGAGCGGGCGCTTTGCCGCCAGCAGCGCCACATCGGCTGCCTGCCATTGGCGGAAGAAGCTGCATGTGCGCATCACTTCGAGGCGAACGCGTGGAGATTCGTCCTCCGCCTGGGCCCTCAGCAGATCGAGCGTTTGTGGAATGCGGTCCCGCCAGTAGCAGAGCACGCGTGTGGCGGCGGCGCGCGCATGGGCATTTGGTGACCGAAGGACACGAGCGAGCAGGGCCAGATCGACCACATTTTGCCATTGATGAACCCACAGGGCCTCGAGCAGGTGATGCTCTAGAGCTGGATCCTGCTGGTCGAGGCTCGCGACCCAGCCTTTAAGTGCGGCGATCACCGCTGCGGGCGGGCGCTTGCCGAGCTCGATCTTGGCGCGCGTGCGGACGTCATTCTCAGGCACCTTGAGCAGCTCGAGCAGCACAGGGATGGGCTGGCCATCGATCGGGGTTGGCTTGAGTAGCGGACGACCGGGGAAGGTGATGCGGTAGATGCGCCCGTGCTGATGGTCACGATTGGGGTCGCGCAAATGGTGCTGCATGTGGCCGATGATCGGGCACGCCCAGTCCATGAAGTAGAGCGATCCATCGGGTGCAACGCTGACCCCGGTGGGACGGAAGTTGGGATCGTCGGATGAAACCAGGTTCTCGAGCGTCTCGCCCTTCAGGCCGGAGCCGTCCTCGCTGAGCCTGACGCGGAAGATGCCCTGCATGCCGATGACGTTGCAATTGAGAAAGTTACCGTTCATGTCGTCAGGGAAATGCCGGCTGGACAAAATGGCCGTCCCGGCACAGGGTCGCGACGGGCGACGCCAGAACTGCTCCAGTGGCGCATGTTGCGCCGGATAATCGATACGACCGCTAAAGGCGGGCGCGAAGAAGTTCTCATTGCCGGTAGCATCGGTGATCAGGTCGGTACCCCAGTAGTCGAACACCCGTCCATGCGGGTTCATGAAGTTGTAGGCAATATATCGTTCGAAACGGTGTGTATTGGGCTCGTATCTGTAGATCGCTCCATCGACATTGCGAACCGGCCCCGCGGCAGTCTCGATCTGGCTGCGCATGAAGATGCCGTCGCTCAGATAGGTCGCCCCGCCCGGATCCAGCACCATCGAGTTGGTCTCATGGTGCGAATCGGCGGCGTCGAGGCCCATCAGCACGCGCTCCTTCCTGTTGTCGGCCTTGCCGGTGCCAGTGGTGTCACGCACGAACCACAGGTCGGGTGATTCCATCACCAGCACACCGTCCTTATAGAACTGGAAGCCGGTCGGGCAGTTGAGGCCGCCAAGGAAGGTTGTGACCTTGTCCGCCCGTCCGGTCCCATTGCTGTCCTCGAATACCAGCAACTTGTCTCCGTCACTGCTGGTCGGCGTGCGTTCGGGGTAGTTCGTCCATGCCGAGATCCACAGCCGGCCCTTGGTATCCCACGCCATTTGCACTGGTTTGACGAGCTCGGGAAACTGCTCCTCGCTGGCGAACAGGCTGATTGTGCAGCCCTTGGCCACCGTCATGTGCCGGATCGCCTCTTCGGCACCAAGGAAGCGGTGCGAACCGTCGGGGTTTCCGCCAGGGATGTTGGTCTTCACCACCGGCACCGGTGGAATATGGCTGTCGTCGACCGTGAGCTCTTTGCCTTGGGCCGCCGCCCATATGGCTCGGTCGCGGTTCTCGGTCATGACGTCGCGTTCTGCCATCTCCGCCAGCATCACTTCGGCGTTGGTGATGCGCGGTCCGCCCTTGCCGGATTCATAGCTGAGCCGCGAACGCTCGCCGTAGATGTTGTAGCTGTCGACGGTGCGATATCGGCTGCACCAGGCCTCGCTCTTGGCCACCACCGCTGCGCGCAGACGCTCGAAATTTTCTCCCGCAGTGGGGGGCGGCGTTCCGAACATGCCGGTGATCATCAGTGGAGCGATGGCGCGATCGCCAAATTCGGTGAGGTGGATCCCGTTACAGGTGAGGGGTTGCTTGGCAACGGAATAAAGTTTTTGCGATGCAGCATAAAGGTCAACGAATGACACTGAGCAGACCGCGCAGACCTCGGCCATGGCGTTCGTATAGATGAGGATATTGCGGTTGTTGGCCGAGGGATCGGGCAGGTCGGGATCCAGGCTGCGCTCCTGGGCGATGGGCGAGAACAGCACCAGTCGAGGAACGCCTGTGCCGCTGTAGTTCGCCTTCTGGGTGTCCCTAATAAAGGCTTCGAGTTCCTGGCGGAAGCGCGGGAGCCCTTCGGCACCAGCGAAGGACTCATTCAAGCCGAAGAACGCCAGTACGACATTGGCTTTGATCCGAGATAGCCATTCGCTGCGCGTACCGCCGGTCTCGGTGCGCAGCTGCGTCACCACCTCATCGCCGGAAAAGGCGAGGGTACGGATCACCAGGCTTGCGTCAGAGTGGCCGGCATGGATCAGCGCCTCGAACCAGCCGTCATGCTGCATGCGGTCGGCGAGGCCATTTCCGATGATGGCGATTCGATCGCCCGTACTCAGCGCAAGGTGTCCCGGTTCAGCGGCCACAAGCCTGGACACGGTGAAGACGATGCACAGCGGCAGGAGCCACTTCATGGAATCCCTTTCT
>JAYVMM010000439.1:0-6454 GCA_043758975.1 Planctomycetota bacterium
TGTGAATGACATGGCAACCTGCGCGTCCAACCCATGCGGCTAACCGGGACAGCAACGCGCCATATTGGCCGGAATGGGGTCTGGCATAATTTTGATAAAACGCCGTATATTTACGAATAAAACGCACCCAGCAAAACAACTTCTTGTTTTTAATGCGAACTCTCTTCCCTTCAGGGACTAAACGCCTAACGCCTAACGCCTACCACTCCCTGCCCGTGCGGCGCTCAGCGCAGGCCGGACTGCAGCAGCAGCGCTTCGCTCGAGGGCGCGCGCCCGCGGAAGGCGGCGAAGACCTCAAGCGGATGCCGGCTGCCGCCCTGGGCGAGCACGGTGTCGCGGAAGCGCCGTCCGGTGGCGCGCACCGCCTCGTCGCGCTCGAGCCCGGCCTCGGCAAAGGCGGCGAAGGCGTCGGCGGCGAGCACTTCGGCCCATTTGTAGGAGTAGTAGCCGGCGGCGTAGCCGCCGGCGAAGAGGTGGGAGAAGCCGCACAGCATGCGGTCCTCCGCCAGCGGCGGGAGCACGCTGTTGGCGTTCGCGATGCGCTGCTGCACCGCCAGCGCGCCGCCGCCAGCAGCGGCGGCATCGCCGGCAGCGTAGCGATGGTGCAGCTCGAGGTCGAGGCTGGCGAGGTAGACCTGGCGCAGGGTGGCGGCGCCGGCGCGGTAGGTGCGCGCCTGGAGCACGCGTTCGAACAGCGCGCCGGGCAGCGGCGCCCCGCTCTGCCAATGGCGCGCCAGGCCGGGCCGGTCCACGGCGCCGAGCATGGTCGGACGGTGGTAGCACCAGTTCTCCATGAACTGGCTGGGCAGCTCGACCGCATCCCACTCGACGTTGTTGATGCCCGCCGCTTCGGGGTATTCGACCGTGGTCAGCATGTGCTGGAGGCCGTGGCCGAACTCGTGGAACAGGGTCTCGACCTCGCGGAAGGTCATCAGCGACGGGGTGTCGGCGAGCGGCGCGGTCTGATTGCACACCAGGTAGGCGACCGGCAGGCGCAGGCTGCCATCCTGGAGGCGCTTGCGGTCGCAGGCGTTGTCCATCCACGCCCCGCCGCGCTTGTCGCGCGGGCGGGTGTAGGGGTCGAGGAAGAAGGAGGCGATATCGCGCCCGTGCTCGTCGGCGACGATGAAGTAGCGCACCGACTCGTGCCACACCTCGGCGGTGCCGTCGGCGGCGCGCACCTGCACGCCGAACAGGCGGTTGGCGGTGGCGAACATGCCGTCGAGCACCGCGGGCAACGCAAAGTAGGGGCGCAGCTCCTCGTCGCGGTAGGCGTAGCGCTCCTCGCGCAGGCGCTCGGCCCAGAAGGCGAGATCCCACAGCGCGAGGGCGTCGGCGCCGGGGAAGCCGTGCGCGTGCGCGTAGGCGGTGAGCTCGGCGAGCTCGCCCTGCGCGCGCGGCAGGGCGGCGGCGCGCAGCTCCGCGAGCAGGGCCTCGACCCCGGCGACCGAGGGCGCCATCTTGGCCGCCAGGCTGAACTCGGCGTAAGTGGCGTAGCCGAGCAGGCGCGCCATCTCCCGGCGCAGGGCGAGGATGCGCTCGACCAGGGGCAGGTTGTCGGTGTCGCCGCCGGCGGCGCGCGCGATGAAGGCGCGGTAGAGGCGCTCGCGCAGGTCGCGCCGGCGGCTGTGCTCCATGAAGGGCAGGTAGCTGGGGGCGTCGAGGGTGATGCGCCAGGGTCCGCGCCCGGCCGCGCCCGGCTGGCCGAGGCCGTGGGCTCCAGCGTGCGCGGCGGCGGCGGCGCGCAGCAGGCTCTCCGGCAGGCCACTGACCTCGTCGGCGGCGGAGAGCTCGAGCGCGAAGGCCTTGGTGGCGTCGAGCAGCTGGTTGGCGAAGCGCGTCGACAGCCCGGCGCGCTCAAGCTCGATTGCTTGGAAGCGCGCGCGCGCCGCCCCCTGGAGCGCCACCCCGGAATGCTCGGCGGCGCGGATGGCGGCGGTGATGATGCGGCGTTGCGCCGGGTCGAAGCCGGCGAATTGTCCGCCGTCGCGCAAGGCGACCAGCGCGCGGTAGACCGGCAGGCTCTGGCCGAGGGCCATGAAGGCCTCGACCACCGACGCCTGCACCGCGCCGTGGGCGGCGCGCAGCGCCTCGCTGTTGCGCACCGCGAGGAGATGGTTGATCACGCCCCAGGCCCAGCCCAGGGGCTCGCCCAGCGCGCTCAGGCGCGGCACCACGTCGTCCCAGGCGGGCGCGGGATTCCCGGTGAGCGCACTTTCAAGTACGGCGAGGCCGTCGCGCTGGCGCGCGAGCAGGATGCCCACCGCCGGCTCGACGTGTTCGGCGGCGATATAGGCGAAGCGCGGCAGCTGGTCGTAGTCGAGCAGCGGGTTGCGCGCATCAATGCTGGCTCTCACGGCGGCCTGGTCGCCGCCCGGCCCACCGTGCTGGCTGCCGCCCATGTCCGCCCTCAAGCCCCGACCGGGATGCCGCCGGTGAGCTGGAGCAGCGAGAGCACGGTGCGCCGGGCGGTGACGCGGTCGACCCAGTGGCGGTTCTGGATCTTGGCGATCAGCAGGTCGATGCGCTGCTGGCTTTCGGCGAGGTCGTCCATGGTCAGGCGCGGGCACTGCTGGCGCAGGCGGGGGAGCAGCTGCTGCCACTGATCGTCGGGGACTCTGAGCATGGCGCGGTTCCTCGGGCCGGGGCGGCGGCGGGACGGCGATGGTAGCCGTGAGCGGGGCAAAGCCAGCGCCAGCCTGTCCTCGAGCGCGTGCCGGCGGTGCCCGCTTGCCGGACGCGAAAGGCGGCGAAGGTGGGGCCATGGCCAGCATCTTCACCCGCATCATCGCCGGCGAGATCCCCGGGCAGTTCGTCTTCAAGGATCCGCTGTGGGTGGCCCTGCTCGACATCGCCCCGGCCAATCCTGGGCATCTCCTGCTGGTGCCGCGCGCCGAGTGCGCGCTGCTCTCCGAGCTGCCGCCAGTTACGCTGCAGGCGCTCGGCGGCTACCTCGCGCGCGCCACCGCGATGCTCCGGCGCGTCACCCTCGCTCCCGCGCTGAACGTGGTGGTCAACGACGGCGCCGCCGCCGGCCAGCTGGTGCCGCACGCCCACCTCCACCTCATCCCGCGCTTTCCCGGCGACGGCACGTTCACCCATGCCCCCGGCGGCGCTTACGCCGCGGGCGAGCTGCAGTCCTGGGGCGAGCGCCTGCGCCTGGCCTGGACATGACCCCCGAGGCGCCGCCCTTCGACCTGCGCGCCTTCCAGCGGCGCATCGCCACTACCTTCGGCGACAAGGACGCCGCGCGCGGGCTCGCGGGCACCTTCATGTACTTCGTCGAGGAGGTCGGCGAGCTGAGCGAAGCGCTGCGCGAGCCCGGTGACCACGACCTCGCCGGCGAGTTCGCCGACTGCCAGGCCTGGCTCGCCTCGCTCGCCCACCTTGCCGGCGTCGACCTCGCCGCGGCCACCGCGGCCAAGTACCCCGGCAGCTGCCCGGTGTGCGCGCAGGAGCGCTGCCGCTGCGCGACCAAGCCGTGACCGCGGGCGCGCGTGCCTGCCCGGGAGCGCGATGAGCGCCGCTGCCGCGCCGCCGCCCGCCGCCGCACGCCTGGAGCGCGCGCTCCTGCTGGTGGTGCGCCTACTGCGCATCATCCCGCCGGCGCTCGCCTGGCGCGTGGGCGGCTGGTGCGGCGAGACCTTCGCCGGCCTCAGCCGGCGCGAGGGCGGACGCGCGCGGCGCCACCTCGCCATCGCCTACCCCGGGCAGTCGCCGCAGTGGGTCGCGCGCACCGCGCGCCGCACCTTCCGCCATGCCGGCAGCATGGCGCTGTGGACGCTCAGCACCCTGCAACGCCCTCCGCCCGCGCTGCGCCGCGGCATCGCGGTCGAGGGCGCCGACAACCTGCGCGCGCTTGCGCGTGCCTGCCGCCGCGGCGAGGGCACCGTGGTCACCACCGGGCACCTCGGCAATTGGGAGCTCTTTGCGCGCGTCGGCTCGACCCTGGTGCCGACCACCATGGTCGGGCGGCGCCTGCGCAGCCCGCTCGCCGACCGCCTGGTCCAGGGCGCGCGCTCCTCGAGCGGCGGGCGGGTGGTGTACCAGGACGCCGAACTGCGCGACTTCGTGCGCGAACTGCGCCTCGGGCGCGGCCTCGCCATCCTGCCCGACCAGGATGTGCCGCGCCTGGCCGGGGTGTTCGTGCCGTGGTTTGGCGTCGACGCCTACACCCCCACCGGGCCGGCCATGCTCGCCCTGCTCACCGGCGCCGCGGTGCAGCCGATGTTCCTCTTCCGGATCGCGCGGCGCTGGGTGCTGCACATCGGCCCGCGCCGCTATTTCGCGCGCAGCCGCGAGCGCGAGCGCGACCTCCACCAGGCCACCGCCTGGGCGATGGCCTACGAGGAGGCGCTGGTGCGGCGTTTTCCCCACCAATGGGTATGGTGGCACCCGCGCTGGCGCACCACCCGCGCCGACCGCGAGGCCGCGCGGGTGCGCGCTCCTGCTTCTCCTGCCGCCCCGCCCGCGCCCGCCGGGGGCGCCGCCACACCCCCCTAGCCGGCCGCCGGGAGCATCCTACCCTGGGTGCATGGCCCGAACCGGAATCCGCGTGAGCGGCAACGTGCGCGCCCTGCCCGCGGCGCTGTGGGAGTGCCCCTTCATGCGCGCCTGCCGCGGGCTGCCGGCGGCGCACACCCCGGTGTGGCTGATGCGCCAGGCCGGGCGCTACATGCCGCACTACCGCGGCGTGCGCGCCGCGCACGGATTCCTCGAGCTGTGCAAGGACCCCGCCCTCGCCGCCGAGGTCACCATCCATGCGCGCGCATGGCTCGGGGTCGACGCGGCGATCATCTTCAGCGACATCTTGGTGGTGCTCGAGGCACTCGGCATGCCGCTCTCCTTCAGCGACGGCGACGGCCCCGTGCTCACCCGCCCGCTGCGCAGCGCCGGCGATCTCGACGCGCTCGGCGACCCGCGCGTGGCGGCGGCCAGCCTGGCCTACGTCGACCAGGCGATCGCTTTGAGCGTGCGCGGCCTGCCCGCAGAGGTGCCACTGATCGGCTTCTGCGGCGCGCCCTTCACCCTCGCCGCCTACGCCATCGAGGGCGGCGCGAGCCGCCAGTTCGCCCACACCCGCGCGCTGATGTACAACCACGAGGCGCTGTGGCACCGCCTGTGCGGCATCCTGGTCGAGACCCTCATCCCCTACCTCGCTGGCCAGCTCGCGGCAGGCGCCGCCTGCGTGCAGATCTTCGACAGCTGGGTCGGGCAGCTCACGCGCGCCGATTTCAGCGAGTTCGTCGCCCCCCACTTGACGCGCCTGGTCGCCGGCGTCCCGGCGGGCGCCCCGGTGATCCTCTTCGGCACCGGCACCGGCCATATGCTCGACCTCATCGCCGCCTGCGGCGCCGACGTCATCGGCGTCGACAGCAGCAGCCCGCTCGCCGCAGCCTGGCGCAGCTGCGGCGGGCCGCAGGCGATCAGCGTGCAGGGCAACCTCGACCCCGCCCTGCTGCTCGGGCCGCGCGCGCGCCTGCTCGCGGGTGCCGACGCCGTGCTCAGCGAAGCCGCGGGCGCGCCCGGGCACATCTTCAACCTCGGGCACGGCGTGCTCAAGCAGACCGACCCCGAGCAGGCCAAGGCGCTGGTCAGCCATGTCCATGCCACCACCACGCGGCGCTGAGCCCGCCGCGCTGACCAGCCGCCCAGGCGCGCGGCGGGCATGAGGCGCATCGTCGTCATCGGCGGCGGCATCGGCGGCCTGTGCACCGCCTACCGCCTGCGCACCCACGCCGCGCGGCGCGGCGAGGAGGTCTCCATCCAGCTGCTCGAGGCCGGCGCGCGCTGGGGCGGGGTGATCCAGTCCTCCACCGAGCAGGGCTTCCTGCTCGAGCACGGCCCGGACTCGATCCTGGTGAGCAAGCCCGCCGGCATCCGGCTGATCGCTGACCTCGGCCTGGAGGGACGCCGGCAAGCGACGCGCGAACAGGCGCGCAGCAGCCTGATCGCGCGCGGGCGGCGGCTGCTGCCGGTGCCCGAGGGGCTCTACCTGATGGCGCCGGGGCGGCTGCTGCCCTTCCTCGCCTCGCCGCTGATGAGCTGGCCGGGCAAGCTGCGCATGGCCCTCGACCTGGTGCTGCCGCGGCGCGCCGCCGACGCCCCCGAAGAGAGCCTGGCCGATTTCGTGCGCCGGCGCCTCGGGCGCGAGGCGCTCGAGCGCATCGCCCAGCCGCTGATCAGCGGCATCTACACCGCCGACCCCGAGGAGCTCAGCCTGGCCGCGACCATGCCGCTGTTCCTGAGCATGGAGCAGGAGCACCGCAGCCTGATCCTGGCCATGCGCGCGCGCGCGCGCGAGGCCGGCATGGCGCAGGCGAGCGGCCCGCGCTATTCACTGTTCACCTCCCTCAGCGGCGGCTTGCAGGTGCTGGTCGATGCCCTGGTCGCCGCCCTCTCCGCGCCCGGCGATGCACGTCAGCAGGTGCGCCTGCGCCTAGGCACCAACGCC
>JAYVMM010000440.1:0-2922 GCA_043758975.1 Planctomycetota bacterium
TAAGGCTAAGGCTAAGGCTAAGGCCACCGCCAAGCCGAAGGCGAAAGCCAAGACCAAGAGCGCACGGCGGCGCTGAGCAGCCAGCGCACTTCCCCGAGACCCCTGAGCACCTGCTGCCCCTGTGACCACCCCGTCCCTGCCTGAACCCAGTCGCATGCGCGCGCTCGCCAGCGAGCACGGCACCCCGTTGCTGCTGCTGTCGACCCAGACCATCCGCCAGCAGTACCGCACGCTCAAGCAGGCGCTGCCCGGGGTGCAGCTGCACTACGCGCTCAAGCCGCTGCCGCATCCGGCGGTGGTGCAGGCGATCAAGGATGAGGGCGGCTGGTTCGACCTCGCCACCAATGGCGAGGTCGACATCGTGCGCCAGGTCGGCGTCGACCCCGCGCGCTGCATCCAGTCACACCCGATCAAGCGCGACAGCGACATCCGCTACTGCCTCGAGTACGGCTGCCGCACGCTGATCTTCGACAACCCCTACGAGCTGCCGAAGTTCCTGCCCTACAAGGACCAGGTCGAGCTGCTCATGCGCCTGAGCTTCCGCAACAAGGAGGCGCAGTGCGACCTCTCGCTCAAGTTCGGGGTGCAGCCGCAGGACGGCCTCGAGCTGCTGCGCAAGGCGGTCGACATGGGGCTGAAGGTGCGCGGGCTGAGCTTCCATGCCGGCTCGCAGCTGCTCAACAACTTCAAGTACATCGAAGCGATCTCCTTCTGCCGCCAGCTGTTCAACCTCGCCGCCCTCGACGGCATCCGCCTCGACACCGTCGATATCGGCGGCGGCTACCCGGTGCCCTACACCGACCAGGTGATGCCGATCCACTACTACTGCCACCCCATCGCAGCCGAGCTCGAGCGCCTGTTCCCCGGGGTGCGCCTGATCGCCGAGCCCGGGCGCTTCATCGCCGCCCCGGCGATGACCCTGGTGGCCTCGGTGATGGGCAAGGCCGAGAGGCAGGGCCGGCTGTGGTACTACCTCGACGACGGCCTCTACGGCAGCTACTCGGGCAAGCTCTACGACCATTGCGACTACCAGTTCATGCCTTTGAGCAAGCTCGAGGGCAAAGCGAGCGGGCCAGAGAAGCTCAGCGTGGTCGCCGGCCCGACCTGCGATTCGATCGACGTCATCTACAACGACATCATGCTGCCCGAGCTGGAATGCGGCGAGCTGGTGACCAGCCCGATGATGGGCGCCTATACGTCAGCGAGCGCCACCGATTTCAATTTCTTCCCACGCGCCAAGATCGTGGTCGTGGATTGAGCTTGGATGCGCCCATGCCGCCAGCCCTAATCCCGGTCACCACCCCACCCCCCACGCCGCGAGCCGGTCATGGCCAATGAATCCCTCAACCTCTGGCTCGAGGACCTCTACGGCGACAACGCCGGCCTCAAGCTCATGCTCAGAGAGTGCCTGCACAGCGGCACCTCGCCGTTCCAGCGCTTCGCGGTGTTCGACAGCCATGCCTTCGGCAAGGTCCTGACCCTCGGCGGGGCGATCGCCCTCACCGACTTCGACGAGGCGCTCTACTCCGAGTGCCTGGTCCATCCCGCCCTCAGCGTCACCCCGGCGGCCGAGCACGTGCTCATCCTCGGCGGCGGCGACGGCGGGGTGACGCGCGAAGTGCTGCGCTACCAGGCGGTCAAGCGCGTGACCGTGGTGGAGATCGATCGCGAAGTGGTGGAGGTGTGCCGCCGCTTCTTCCCCACTGCGGCGAGCTGCCTCAACGACCCGCGCGTCGAGCTGGTGATCGATGACGCCCACCGCTACCTGCGCGACTGCCCCCACCAGTTCGACATGATCGTGGTCGACGCCTGCGAGCTCACCAACACTGCCAGCGACGCCTTCCACGTCCTCACCTTCGCCGACTCGGTATTCCGCCGCCTCAAGGCCGGCGGCACCCTGGTCGCCCCGCTCGGCTGCCCGACTTTCTCCGCCGACGAGTGCCGCGCCACCCTGCGCACGCTTGAGCGCTTCCCGCGCACCGAAGTCTACCTGATGAACATCCCGAGCTTTCCCGGCGGGCAGTGGGCGGTGGCGCGCTGCCAGAACGCCGCCAGCGCCAGTCTCCAGCTGCCGGCGCAGCCTTGGCATGCCAGCTTGCGCTGCTGGCACCCAGGCATGCAGGCCTCGATGTTCGCCCTGCCGCGCAACGTGCAGAGCCAGCTTGGTCTCCTGAAATGAAGGTGGGTAGTCGGCCCCGTGGGCCGAGCCGCCGCCCGTGACCGCGCTGAATTATTTCTCGGAATTTCCCAGTCTATCGGATTGAACTGTGTCGAAAAGTACGCGCTTTCTTATTCGCTGTTTCCCATTTGGAAACCGATAGGTGAAGGTGGCTCCGGTGGTTGCTCGCTTTCACTCATCAACTGCTGGATGGCATCCAAGATCATGCCAATGCGCCTTTCATGTTCGGCAAGGTGCCCACCTGTTTCAGATCGGTGCTCATTCAGGCTCGCTTCGACCGCAGCGAGACGGTGGGCTAGCTCGGCGTTCACTGCGATAGCATGTCGGAGTCGCACGAAAACGCGCACGATCTCGATGTTCACTGCAATGGCGCGTGGACTGTTGAGCACGCTGGCCAGCATCGCCACACCTTGCTCGGTAAATGCCAATGGAAGCGATCTACGTCCACCATGTGTCCGTCTTGAGATCACAAATTGTGATCTCAAGCCTGCAACCTCTGACGTCGTAAGGGTTAGCGTGAAATCGGATGGAAAGCGCTTCGCATTCCGTCGGACCGCCTGGATCAGTGCTCGCGTTTCAACGCCGTACATGCGTGCCAGATCCACATCGAGGAGCATGCGGTGACCGTTTACTGTGATAATGGCGCGCTCAATCGCCTGGACAGTCGGGGAGGACCCCAATGCCGTGAACTTTAAAATGGGCCAATACGATCGACGTTAAATAACTATTGACAATGCTTTAGG
>JAYVMM010000441.1:0-6839 GCA_043758975.1 Planctomycetota bacterium
GCCGGCGCCAGCCTCGCTGGCGAGGCCGGCGAGCAGCGCGGCGATGCTCGCTGCGTCGGCCTCCTGGCCGCGCGCGAGCGCCTGCTCGCGCAGCTGACGCAGCAGGGCGGCGACGGCGCGCAGGGCGGCATCCGGCGGCCCGCCGAGCGCCCAGCTGGCGCCATCCTTGGCGTCCTTGATCACCACCCCGGCGCTCGCGAGGGCGACGCGGATGTGGTCGGCCTCGACGAAGCGGCGCTCGGCACGCGCGCTCTGGCGCAAGCTGAGCACCAGGTCCATAGCCTGCGCCAGGGCGGCGCCGGCAGGCGCGACCTCGGCCAAGGTGTCCTTGCCGTCGCCGGGCTGGAACAGCCCGATCAGGCGCCCGAGCTCGCGCAGCAGCACCCGCCCATGCTCCGCCGCCACGCGCCCCTCCGCGCCGGGCTGGGCGAGCTGGCGGCGGCACTGGTCGCTGAGGGTGAAGAGGGCGGCGATCGCCCCGCCGGTGTTGAAATCGTCGTCCATCTCGGCGATGAACTTGGCCAGCTGCTCGCGCATCGCCGGCGGCAGCGCCGCGCCGTGCTCGGCCTGGAGCAGCTCCTCGACGCTGCGCGCGGGGGTCGCCTGGTCGAGCAGCTCGCCGAGCTGACGGTGGAGCTTGCCGAGCGCGGTGCGCGCGGCGGTGAGGGCGCTGGGCGCGAAATCGTTGGGCCGGCGGTAATGCCCCTGCAGGAGCAGGAAGCGCACCGTCGCCGCCCCATAGGTGTCGAGCAGGAAGTCGGCCTTGAACTGGCGCGCGAAGGCGGCGTCCTTCATGCGCGGATCGCTCTTGCCGACCTTGACCCCCTCGTACTGGATCAGGCCGTTGTGCATCCAGCAGTGCGCGTAGTCGCCGCCATGCGCCTCCCCCTGGGCGATCTCGTTCTCGTGGTGCGGGAACTTGAGGTCGTCGCCACCGCCGTGGATGTCGAAGCTCGCCCCGAGGGTCTCGTGCGACATCACGCTGCACTCGATGTGCCAGCCCGGGCGCCCCTCGCCCCACGGGCTGGCCCACGACGGCTCGCCCGGCTTGGCGCGCTTCCACAACGCGAAATCGGCGGGGTGGTGCAGCGCGCTGCTGCGCTCGACGCGCACCCCCGCAAGCATGTCCTCCAGGCGCCGCCCGGAGAGCTTGCCGTAGCCGGGCTGGCGCTGGACGTCGTAGTAGACCCCGTCGTCGACCTGGTAGGCGCGACCCTGGCTGATGAGCTCGGCGATGTAGCGGATCATCGGCGGGATGTAGTCGCTGCAGCGCGGGTGGTCGGTGACGGTGGTGACATGCAGCCGGCGCAGGTAGCCGAGGTACTGCGCGGTGTAGCGCGCGGTGATCGCCTGCCACGGCTCGCCGGTACTAAGGCTGCGGTTGATGATCTTGTCGTCGATATCGGTGATGTTGTTGACCAGGCGCACGCGGTAGCCGCGCGCGCCCAGCCAGCGTGCCACCGCGTCGAACAACGCCGGGCCCATGAGGTGGCCGATGTGGCAGTCGTCGTAGACCGTGGGTCCGCAGACGTACATGCCGATCTCGCCAGGGCGGATCGGCTGCAGCGGCTGCTTGGCACGCGTCAGGGTGTTGTAGATGACGATCGGAGGGGCGGCGTCCATGGGCTCTCGCTCAGGGGCCTCCAGCATGGCGGCAGCGCCCGCCCGTCCAGCCACGAGTGCGCGCACCGCCCGCCAGCAGGCGATGACTTCAGATCACCGTGGTCAGGGCACAGCTATGGCGAATTCGACGGGCATGCCCAGGCGGACGATCGTATCGCTGCCGTGGAGCACCAGCTGGTAGGCATGTTCGGCGATATTCCCGTACGGCACCACCATGTCGTACGGTAGGGATGACGGCAGCTTGGTGGTGTCGAGCGGTTCGAGCAGCTCGCCCTGCGGAGTGCGCAGTTGGAGCTCCATCGATGATCCCACCGCCTCGGTGCCGCTGATGGCGATCGCGGCGTCGGGCAGGCCGAGCGCGCGCGCCTCCGCTTGGCCGAGGAAGGTGACCAGCAGCATATGCTCTCCGACGGCGACCGCCTGGCGCTGGCCTGGGGCGAGGGCGAAGGAGGTGCGCAGCTGGCGCCCGACATCGCCGACCAGGACCCCGCCGAGATGGAGGCGGGTGGCGCCGGCGGACACGCCGACGACCGCCACCGTCCAGGGCGGGACGTCCGCGGGCCGGGCGCGGCCGGAGGAGAGCCCCGCAGGGAGGGCGTCGAGATCCACCTCATGACCATCTTGCCTCTGGCGGGGCCCGAGGATCGGCAGCTCCACCCCCAGGTTCCTGCCGTCGCCTCCGACGCACGACTGCCACATGATCCAGCTTGAGCCCAACAGCGCCGCATCCAGCCGCGGCTCGAGGCGCAACCGGCAGTCGAGGTTGAGCGCGCGCTCCACGCCCGCGCGCGAATGCGTCAGTACCGGCTGGCTGGCGGCGATGGTGGTGAGCAGGGAACCGCAGGCACGCAAGCTCTCGAGCGCCGGCAATCCCGCACGCTGGTGCGCCAGGCACACCGGCCCACCGGCGCACGGCGCCACGGTGCGGACCAGGCCCAGGATGCCCGCCTCATCGCCGAGCTGCGGGTCTTCTGGCCGGTCGGCCACCACCGCCACCACCGTCAGCTGGTAGGCGCGGCAGACCACAAGCACCCCTTCCCAGAAGGTCCCGTTGAATGCGGGCAGCGCAACGCCGCCCGCCTCGTCGGTCCCGATCTCGAGCAGCACGGCATTGCCGGACGCCCGCAGCAGCGCGAGCGCCTGCTGCAGGGTCAGGGTGGCGGACGGCCAGGACAGCAGGGTTGGATTCAGACGACTGCTGGCGGGGTGGGGTGGAGCGTCGCCGGGCGGCAAGGCGCCAAACTCGAAGCTGCATGCCACCGGCAGCACGGCGTCGCCACAGTGGTAGCTGGCATGGATTTCGATCTGGTGCTCCTCCATGAGCGGATCCTGGGCGAACAGCAGTCCGAGCTCCTTGATCCCGTCATGGACATTGTGCCAGTGGCCGATCACCTGCTGATCCTTGCCCGCCACCGTCACGTGCACCTCTGGCGCACGGAGCAGGTCGTCGGCTTCGAAAGTACAGAGCAGGCCGGGCCCGTTCATCTTCTCGCGCTGGATGGTCTCGCGATCGATCAGCCGCACCCCCATGCGATGGCGCCCATGGACGAGGTCCTGGGCGATGCCCAGGCGCAGGGCGCCAGAGAGGGTTTCTGCTTTCCCGACCGCCAGGGTGATGTTGCCGACCAGGCGCAGGTCGCCACCGGGCGGGAGTTCAGGCAGGCTGAGGCGGAGGCTGAAGGGGCTGGTGCCGATGAGCTCGACATCGGCCACTTCCAGCTCCTTGCCGCCCGGAGCGCCATACGCCTGCAGTACCACGAAGGCGGACCCGATGGTGGTAGGGGCGATGCGGGGCTCGAGCAGCGCACGCAGCACCAGCTCGCCCCAGCGTACAGGCGCAGCGCGGGGCGTGGGCGGACGTGCCTGGCGGATGCTCAATGCTTCGACCAGCATCAGGAGCGGACCCTGGGCGGTGGCGAGCAGCCGGGGCGCGCCCGGGGCGCGGCGGCAGAGGATCACCGGTCCGCTCTGCACCGGCATGTACTTATCATCCGCATGAAACACCTGGGGGTCCTCGTCGCTGGCGTTCGCCCGCGGCATCTCCGCGACGTCGAGATCGAAGGCGGCACAGAGCGCGAGCACCGCCTGCCAGTAGGTGCCCTGTTGCGCCGGCAGCACGGCGACTTGTCCGCCATCGACGCCGACGGCGAGCAGGGTGTCATTGCCGTTCACCACCAGCTGCGCCAGCGCCTGGTCCAGGGTGGTGGCGCCGCCGGCGAGCCGCACCGGGGTGGCCTGCTCGATGGCGGCGAGGGTGGCGCGGGTGGCGGCGGCCTCCGCCTCAGCGACGGCGCCATCCGGAGCGCCCGGCGCCTCGCCGACCGTCGCCCCGGCAAGCGCTCCGGCAAGCGCGAGCACGAGCACGAGCACCAACAGCGGGGTCGCGGGCGCAGCCAGGGGCTGGCACGGTCGCAGTCGCATGGCCGCCGGCACCACCGCTCCCCGCCGGCCTACGGCGTGGTGGTGGTGAGGGTGAAGGGCAGGCGCAAGGTCGCGAGGTGCTCCTTGGCGGTGATGATCACCGTGTATTCGCCAGCGTCGAGGTCGGGGAAGTACCACAACGAGCGTGGGCGCCCGTTGCGGTTGTTGGTGCTGGTGTCGCTGTTGCGCAACGCCTTGCCGGCGGGGTTGCGGACTTCGATATTCAGCGCATCGACGACATCGTTGCCCTGGTCGATCGATACCCCGCTGCGCCCGCTCGCGTCCTCGCCACCGCCGTTGGTGAACAAGCGCACCGACAGCACATGGCCGCTGAGCTGCGCCACCGCATGGCCGCCGGGGCTGAGATGGAGCTCGGCGCGCACGTCGCGGCGCAGCGCCAGGGTGGCCTGTCCGCCGATGCTGAGGGTGACCGCGCCGGCGGGCAGCCCGGTCACCGCGACCATGCCGCCATTGACGCCGTCGCCCTGACCCTGCTCGCCGCCTTGCATGGGGACCTGGACGATGCGCCGGCCCATGCGTACGAAACGCATGCGCCGGCGGACGTTTTTGCGCTGGTCCTCGTCGTTCTCCACCCCGGCGCTGTCGTCGACCACCAGCGCATGGCCGTCGCTCTGGCCGGCGAGGGTGGTCCAGGCCACGGTCGCGGCGCCGATCAGGCCGGCGTCGAAGCGCGGCTCGAGGCGCAGGCGGAAGGCGATGTCGGCCTGGCGGCTGACCCCGCTGAGGGTCTGGCTGGTGGTCACGCTGAGATCGTCGACGCCCATCAGCAGGATGCCGCAGGCCTGGTAGGAGTCGGTGTCGCGCCGGCCCGTCTTGCGCGCGCCCAGCACCAGCTGGCCGCCGGCGATGCACCAGGTCATCGGCAGCGGCTCGCCGTTTTCGTCGACCTCGACCGCCTGGTCGCCGGCGCCGAGCGGACGCGCCGGCGGCACGAGAGCGAGGTCATAGGCGCGGCAGAGGGCGAGGGCGCCTTCCCAGAAGGTGCCGGCGAAGGCCGGCAGATCGACCGCATGGCCCTCCTC
Source organism: Planctomycetota bacterium (assembly GCA_043758975.1). GTDB lineage: Bacteria > Planctomycetota > UBA11346 > UBA11346 > UBA11346 > BOG-1363. The sequence goes on from JAYVMM010000441.1 coordinate 5,088, forward strand.
CACCCCGAGTTCGAGCAGGACCTGGTTGCCGTTGATCGCCAGCAGCTTGACCGCATCGCGCACCGCCAGGTGCGCCGCCGGCCAGGTCACGCGGCTGGGGATCTGCAGCTCGAAGCCCTGGGCGGTCACCGCCTCGCCATCGGGGAGGTGGTCGATGGGGACATGGAGATGGAGCGCAAGATGGGGCTGCTGCAGCGCCGCCTGGCCCTTGATCGAGACGCTGTACTCGCCCTCGCCGAGCTTGGGGCCGCGGAAGTAGAGCTCCATGCGCCCACCGCTCCATTGCGAACCCTGGAGGGTGAAGGGCAGCTGGTTGCCGGCGCTCGTGACCTGGACATGCGGGCGGGCGCCGAGCACGGTGGTCGGCACCGAGACGCTCAGCCCCGGCCCCTTCTGGCCGCCCGGGGTGGCGTCGCCGTCGCCGAGCAGGCGCAGTTCGACCGCCTGCCCGAGCAGCTCGGTGTGGGCGGAGAGACCGGTCTTGAGCACGCAGGTGAGTTCGACCGGCTCGAGCAGCTGCACCGCGACTTCCCCGCCCAGCTGCATGCCGGTGAAGCGCTCGGGCACCTTGGGCAGGTGGATGGCGCAGCTCGCGGGGGCGCGCGCGGGGGCGGCGTCGGCCAGCTCGAGCTTGTGCCCGGCGGCATCTTCGACCGCGTTCCAGTTCACCAGGGTGGTGCCGACCTGCCCGGGCAGAACATGCGGCTCGAAGCGCAGGTCGAGCTGCGCCTCGAGCGAGCGGCTCGGTTGCGAGCCGCGCCGCTGCCTGAGCTCGAGCGCAACGACCTCGGCCAGTATCACCCCGCTGGAGACGTAGAGCGGACGCGCAGCGTGCTCCGGACGGCGCATGAGCACCACCGGCCCACCCTGGGCGATGAGCGGGCTGCCGCTGCTGTCGCGGTTGGAGAAGCGCCCGGAGTCCTCGCTCTGCTCCATCGCCTCGCCGGGCTGGAGCAGGAGATCGAATGCTCCGCACACCGCCATCACCCCCTGCCAGTATTCGCCGGTGAGCGGCGGCAGCTCGACCGCCGCGGTGGCATCGATGCCGGCGGCGAGGGTGGTCGCATTGCCGGTGGCGGCCAGCGCCGCCACCGCCTCGGCCAGGGTGCGGTGCCCGCCCGCCCAGCTCAGCGGCGTGGTCGCGAGGCGCCCATGGATGGTCTTCTCGCGCGTGGCGGGGGCCTGGCGCAGCAGCTCGCTGCTCACCGTCAGTTCGATCTCGCCGGCGCGGGCGTTGGCGGGCAGCTCGGCGAGCAGAAGGCCGGCAAGCAGGAGCAGGCATGGCCAGGGCCTGCCGGCGGTGGGACGGTGATGCATCCGGGCTCCTCCTCGCGGCACCGGCCAGTGTCAGGTGCCGGCGGTGAGGGTCAACGCACGGTCAGCCTCAAGGCTCATGTCGAGCGCGCGAACCAGCGCCAGGTCAGGCGCAGGAACAGTGCGCTCCACCCCGCGGTGACCACCAGGGTCCAGGCCAGGCCGATGGCATAACGCCAAGGCCAGCCCTGCGCGGCGCCGCTCGCGGCCCCGGCGAACAGGGGGAAGGCGGCGCCAGCCAGCAGCAACGCGCACAGGAGCAGGCTGGCCAGCAGGTTGATGGTGCCGCCGTAGCCGGCGACCAGCTTGGCCGGGTTGTCCTCGTTGTAATCGGCGAGGCGCGCACCTAGCCCGAGCGCCGCGCTGGAGAAGCCCACCACCATGCAGGCGATGGTCAGCGCCTGGTAGGCGACCAGCCCTGGGCCAAGCTCGAGCATG
>JAYVMM010000442.1:0-1600 GCA_043758975.1 Planctomycetota bacterium
CGCGCGGACTCGCCGGCGCGCACCGCCGCCGCCGCCGTCGCTCCCCTGCTCAAGGACCTGCCGCTCGCGCACGACGCCGCCGGGCGCGCGCGTCCGCGCACCGGTGCCTATTCCATCGGCGCCTTCGAGCCCGCCGGGCGCTGAAGCGTGCGCCCTTTTACCAGCTTACCTGCGGCGGCCCGCCTGGCTGCCGCCCGCCGGGCGCCCCCCCTCCTTGCCGGGCAGCCTACCCGCGTAGCATCGCCTGCCGGAAGCGACGCACCGCCGCGCCGGCCTCCCCGGAGAGATGCGTGCACCGCCCACCGCTCCTGCTGCTGCTCGTGATGCTGCCGCTGTGCCTCGCCGCCGGTCCGCGCCTGGCTGGACAGACCATCAGCGACATCCTCATCGACGGGCTGCCCAACGGCTTCAAGGCCGAGGCGCTCGTCGCTGCCCTGGTCGAGAAGAAGGGCGCGACCTACAGTAAGGCGCAGGAGCCGCTCGACCGCGCCGGCCTCACCCTCACCCTGCAGGACGCCGGCTACCTCGATGCCGACGTCAAGTCCGCCGCCGGCTTCATCCCCGGCGGGGTGCGCCTGACCTTCACCGTGGTGCCGCGCAACCTCTACCACATCGAGGCGGTGAAGGCCCCCGGCCTGGCCAAGGACGAGGTGCAGGCGATCGTCGACGCCCAGAAGGTCGGCCCTGACACCGCCTGCACCCGCGAGATCTGCCAGCAGCTGGGCGGGGTGTTCGCCGAGAAGCTGACCATCAACGTGCTTTTCATGGTCATCGAGCGCAAGCCCAACGCCAACAAGCGCGACGTCACCCTGGTCTTCACCCGCTAGCGCGGACTGGGCGGACTGGGCGGACTGGGCGCGCGCGCCGACGGCGCTACTTGGCCAGCGGGTAGCCGCGCCACAGCCACTCCATCGCCGAGGCCAGGGTCTGGTCCATCACCTTGCCGTCGACATGGCCGGCCTTCTTGGCGAACTCGTAGCGGTAGTGGTAGCCCTTGGCCTTGAGCACCGCGGCCATGCGCTCGTTGGCCATCGGCCAGTTGTGGTAGGTGTTCTCCGGGCGCCCGGCGCCGTTGTCGTTCTCGCCCACTTCGAGGTAGATGCGCAGCGGCTTGGCCGGGCTCATGGGGATGAAATGCTCGTGGTACTCCCAGGCGCCATGCGGCGAGGCAGGATTGTCGGGCGACTCCTGGGCGACGAAGGTGCCGGAATAGCTCAGCACCCGGCGGTAGAGGTCGGGGCGGAACCACGCCATGGTGAAGGCGCAGGCCGCCCCCGAGCTGCCACCCATGGTGGCGCGCCCCTCGGGGTCCTTGGTGAAGGCGACCTTGCACTCGCTTGCCGCCCGCGGCAGGACCTCGGTCTCGATGAAGGTGTCGTAGCGCTCGGAGACGGTGTCGTATTCCAGCCCGCGCTCGCTGCCCTTGGAGTCGCCGCCGCCATTGTTGACGAACACCGCGATCATCGCCGGCACCCGCCGTTCGTAGATCAGGTTGTCGAGCACGGTCGACACCCGATGGACGTAGCCGGGGCCATCCTGCACCACGATGAAGGGCGCGGCGCTGCCGGCGACATACTGCTTGGGCACGTAGACCGTCACC
>JAYVMM010000443.1:0-2953 GCA_043758975.1 Planctomycetota bacterium
CGCTGTCCCAGGCGCCTTCCTAGGCAAGCGTGGCCTCGTTAGCTTCCTCGATGAGCACCAGCGTCTGAAGCGCCCGTCGTAAACCGCCGTATACGGAACCGTACGTACGGTGGTGTGGGAGGACGGGGAGGGCAACCTCCCCTCCTACCCGATAGGACCGGCGGACGGCGCGCACTCTCCGCCGCCTGCGTCGGTTCAGCGCTTGGCTGTGCGCTTGGCGGCAGACTTCTTCACTATCTTCTTGGTCAACGCCTTCTTGGCCGCCACCGGCTTGGCCGGCTTGGCCGGCTTGCGCACGCTTGCGGTCTTGACCTTGGCTGGGCCGCCGCCATTGCGCTTGGCCCACTCGCGCTTCATGAAGCGCAGGCCATCAATGGCGAGCTGCTCTTCGCTGACGAACATCTTGCGCCAGATCTTGGTCGCCGCCGCCAGGCTGGGCAGGGCGAGGCCGAAGGCCTCGATGGTCAGCCAGCCGTCGTACTTGATGCGCTTGAGGCCGTCAAAGGTCGCATCCCAGTCGACCTGGCCTTGCCCGGGGGTGGAGCGGTCGTTCTCGCTGATGTGCACGTGCGCCATGACGTCGCTGCAGGCCCTGAGCGCTCCCCCGATGTCCTTCTCCTCGATGTTGGCATGGAAGGTGTCGTACATCATGCGGCAGCTCGGGTGGCCGACCTCGCGCGCGAAGCGTGCCGCATCGGCGGCGTTGTTGAGCAGGTAGATCTCGAAGCGGTTGAGGTACTCCAGCGCCAGGGTGACGCCCACGGTGCCGGCGTATTCAGCCACCGGGCGGATGCTCTCGACCCCCCAGCGCCACTCGTCGGCGGTCGGGCCGGCGCCGCTGAAATGGCCGAGGGCGGCGTAGTAGGGTCCGGCGAGCACCGTCGCCTTGGCCGCCTGGCAGCAGTCGAGCACGCGCTTGCTCAGTTCGATGCCCTTGGCGCGTACGCCGGCGTCAGGCGAGATGGGATTGTCGGCAACGGTGCGCACGGTCACCGCGGTGCGCTCGAGGCCGATATCGTCGAGGCGCTTGCCGAGGGCGGCGAAGCGGTTGGGATCGAGGTTGAAGACCGGCAGCTCGACGCCATCGAAGCCGATCTTCTTCAGGCGCTCGAACACCGGCAGGTATTCGTCCTTGGTCGGGTCGTCAGTCCACAGCAGCATGTTCATGCCGAATTTCATGGGGATTTCCTGGTGCTCGGGGTGAAGGGCGCGGTGAAACGCCAGCAGACTGGAGGCGCGCCCGGGTGGCGCAACGCCCAAAGTGGGCACGCTCCGGCGGCCCCGCCATGCGCTCTCGCGCGGCGGGATGGCGGACGCGCCAGGTATTGATTTGGACCCGGACGGCGGGCGGCGCGGGGCCTTGCCAGCTGGTGTGCGCGGGCACCAGCGGCGCGGCAGGGCGTTTCCCGACGGCGGTGCGCGCGCCACTGGCTGTTCTTCGGGGCGGTCGGCAACGGCTGTGCCGGTAAAGACGTATATGGTTATTGCCGCCGTCCTTTGGCGCAGGAGATCCACTGCATGAGGTTGTCGTCAGTGCATCCGCGGGCCATGCTGGCCCTGACGGTGGTGGTGCTCCCATCCTTGCGCGCGCTGCCCGCCCTGGCCGTCCTCGCGGCTACGAGCCTCGCACCGCTCGGTGCCGAGGATGGCGACGGCTTCCGCGCCATCTTCAACGGGCGCGACCTTGCGGGTTGGGAGGGCGATTCGCAGTTCTGGTCGGTGCGCGACGGCGCCATCACCGGCGAGTGCACGCCGGAAAAGCAGCCCGCGCACAACACCTTTTGCATATGGCGCGACGGCGAGGTCGACGACTTCGAGCTGCGTGCGCGCTTCAAGATCGTCGGCGGCAACTCCGGCATCCAGTTCCGCAGCCAGGAGCACGAGGACTTCGTCATGAGCGGCTACCAGGCCGACATGGATGGCGCCAACGACTGGACCGGGGCCAACTACGAAGAGCGCGGGCGCGGCCTGCTGGCCAAGGCCGGCGAACGCACGGTGATCGGTGCCGACGGCAAGGTCCAGGTCGCCGGCCAGGTCGGCGAGCGCGCGCAGATCATCGCCGCCATCCACCATGAGGACTGGAACGACTACGACATCCTCGCGGTCGGCAACCACGTGGTCGAGCGCATCAATGGGGTGGTGAGCTGCGAATTCACCGACGAGCAGCCGGAGAAGCGCGCTCTGCAGGGCCTGGTCGGCCTGCAAATGCATGCCGGATTCCCGCATTTCACCGTGCAGTTCAAGGACATCATGCTCAAGCGGCTCAAGCTGAGCGACAATCGCAGGAAGATCGTGCTGGTGGCGGGCAAGAACAGCCACGGCCTCGGCGAGCACGAGTTCGAAGCCGGGGTCTCGGCCTGGCGCAAGTGCCTGGACAAGGTGCCGGCGGTGGTCGCCGCCGACTACTTCCACGGCTGGCCTGTCGATCCCACCGCCTTCGACAACGCCGACGCGGTGGTCTTCTACGCCGATGGCGGCGGCGGCCATCCCGCGGTCCAGGGCGATCATCTCCAGCAGCTCGACGCGCTCGCGCGCAAGGGCGTCGGCCTGGGCTTCTCGCACTACGGCGTCGAAGTGCCCAAGGACCGCGGCGGGCCGGAATTCCAGCGCTGGATCGGCGGCTACTACGAGGGCGGCTTCTCGGCCAATCCGGTGTGGGCGGCGACCTATGACAAGCTCCCCGAGCACCCGGTCACGCGCGGGGTAAAACCCTTCACCACCACCGACGAGTGGTACTTCAACATCCGCTTCCGCCCCGGCTTCGCCCTCGATCCCGCCTGGGCGAGCAGCCAGGGCATCCAGCCCATCCTAGTGGCCAAGCCGAGCGACGAGACCCGGCGCAATCCCTACTCGGGCTCAGGCCCCTATCCGCACATCGTCGCCGACAATGGGCGCAGCGATCCGGGACCGGGTCGGGCGTGGTCATGCCGGTGAAGGTGATCGATTCGGGCGC
>JAYVMM010000444.1:0-2031 GCA_043758975.1 Planctomycetota bacterium
GGTCGAGACCGAGCATTTCGTGCATGGCGCGCTGTGCTACGCCTTCAGCGGCCAGTGCCTGATGTCGAACTTCGCCGGCTGCCGTTCGGCCAACCGCGGCACCTGCGCGCAGAACTGCCGCTTCGACTATCAGCGCGATGGGGCCGGCGCGCCCGAGACCGAGCTGAGCATGAAGGACCTCGCGCTGGTGGCGGAGCTCGGCTCGCTGTGCGACGCCGGGGTGTCGTCGCTGAAGATCGAGGGCCGGCTCAAGGGCCCCGACTACGTCTACACCACCAGCCGGGTCTACCGCGGCCTGGTCGATGCCTGGGCGGCGGGCACCAAGCCCGACCTCGCGGGCGCGCGCACGCTGCTCAAGGACGTCTTCGCGCGTCCGTCATCGGGCGCACCTCTCGCCGGCGAGTATGCCTCGGGCGCGCGCATGCACCGCTACGACCCGTCAGCCGACCATGCCCCCGACGCCGAGCTCATCAGCTGCGCGCGTGCGCGCGGCGAGGCGGTCCTGCGCAGCTCCGGGCGCATCAGTGCCGGCCAAGGCTATGCTTTTAGTGTGGGCTTCTTCAACGGCGGCTTCCTGGTCATCGCCGCCGAGGCGATGAGCGGCGGGCGCTGGCGCTGCCGGGTGCGCATCGCCAGCCATGGGCCGCAGCTGCCCGTCGGCCTGCCGCTGTTCCGCAACACCGACCACGAGCGCAAGCGCGAGGCGGCGGCGGCGATGGCGCAGGTGCCGCTGCAGCCGCCAGGTGCAATGACCAGCGCGGTCGAGTTGAGCGTGCGCGGGCGCCTGGGCGAGCCACTGGAGGTCACCGCCCGCCTCGCCGATGGCAGGGAGGCGGTGGTGGTCGGCACCACCCCGGCGCAGCGCGCCAACGCCCAGCCGCTCGATGAGACGCTGGCGCGCGACAAGCTCGGCGCTTTCGGCGGCACCGCCTACCACTGCGGCGGCATCACCCTCGCGCTCGCGGAGGGGCTGTTCGTGCCCGCCGCCGAGCTCAAGGCGCTGCGCCGCGCCCTGGTCGCCCAACTCGATGCGCTGCCACCGCCCGCCATTTCGCAGGGAGCGCAGGGAGTGGAGGGCGCGGCAGGGTTAGAGGACGCGGATCAGGCGGCACCGGCGCTGGCACCGGCGGCATCAGCGGGCGCGCCGCGTCGCCGCGCCACCACACTCTGGGTGGCGGTGGGCTCGCTGGCGGCGGCGCGTGCCGCTCTCGCCGCCGGCGCCACCGCGACCTGGCTCGACGACCCCACGCTCGACCTGTGGGGGGCGGCTCCGCCGCGCCTGGAGCTCGGCGGACTTCCCCCGGGTGCGCTGTGGCTGCGCCATCCCGCCACCGCCCCGCTCAGTCCGCATCTCGCCGAGCTCGGCCTGCCGGTGGTCGCCGGCCATCTTGGCGTGCTGCGCGCCGCCCACGCGCTCGGCCTGGAGGTGGTCGCCGATCTTTTCTGCAATGTCATCAGCAGCGCCACCCTGCACGCGCTCGGCGCCCTCGGCGCACAGGCGGCGGTGATCAGCCTGGAATGCAGCAGCCGCGAGATCGCGCGCCTGGCTGCGCGCCTGGGCGCGGCGGACGCTCCTGGGCTGGCGCTGGTCGCGCATGGCCGGCTGCCGGCCATGCTCACGCGCCAGGACCACGGCCTCGCGGTCGGCGAGCAGTCGGCGCTGCGTGCCACCGCCGCCGACGGCGGGCTGCCCTACCAGCTGCAGCGCCGCCGCCACGGCGACACCGTGGTGTGGGAGGGCCGCCGGCTGTGCGCTCCGGACGCAGTGGCGGCCACCCGTGGCCTGGTCGACGCCTGGGTGCTCGAACTGGGCGATCTTCTCCCCGAGGCGGTGACGGCGCTGGTCGCCGCCTACGTCCGCCTGCTCGCGGGGGCGGAGGCGGGTGCCGAGATCATTGCACTCTCCGAGAGCTTGGCGCCCGCCGGGCTGTTCAGTGGCCACCTCGAGCAGGGTAGCCGCGAGCTCGACCAGGCGCAGGAGCAGCTCCAGGAGGCCGAACTGCCGGAGTAGCCAGATTGATACCCCAAAGC
>JAYVMM010000445.1:0-5387 GCA_043758975.1 Planctomycetota bacterium
GCGGTGGCGCCCTGGCGCAGCGCGGTACCGATGCAGTCCGAGCCGGTGTCGCCACCGCCGATGACGATGACCTGCTTGCCCGCGGCCCACAGGCGCTGCTTCTTGGGATGGAGGGCGGCGATGTCGGCGTCGCCCCAGTTCGCGCGGTTGGACTGCGGCAGGAACTCCATCGCGAAATGGACGCCATCGAGCTCGCGCCCGGGGACCGCGAGATCGCGCGGCTGCTCGGCGCCGGTGGCAACCACCACCGCGTCGAAGCCGGCCTTGAGCTGGGAGTAGGTCGGGTCGATGCCGGCGGTGCAGCCGCAGCGGAACTCGATGCCTTCGGCGGCGAGTTGATCGATGCGGCGCTGGACCTTCTCCTTGCGCAGCTTGTAGTGCGGGATGCCGTACATCAAAAGGCCGCCCGCGCGGTCGTTCTTCTCGAACACCGTGACCAGGTGGCCGGCGCGGTTGAGCTGCTGGGCGCAGGCCAGGCCGGCGGGGCCGGAGCCGATGATGGCGACCTTCTTGCCGCTGCGGCTGGGCGGCTGCTCGGGCTTGATCCAGCCCATGGCAAAGCCCTTGTCGACGATCGAGACCTCGTGCAGCTTGATCGCCACCGGCGGTTCGTTGATGCCGAGGACGCAGGAGTTCTCGCACGGCGCCGGGCACACCCGCCCGGTGAACTCGGGGAAGTTGTTGGTCGCGTGCAGCGCCTGCAGCGCCTCGAGCCAGCGCCCGCGGAAGACCAGGTCGTTCCATTCCGGGATGAGGTTGCCGAGCGGGCAGCCGGTCATGCAGAAGGGCACGCCGCAGTCCATGCAGCGGCTGGCCTGGTTCTGCACCTGCTGCTCGGGCAGGACCTCGATGTGCTCTTCGTGGTTGACCAGGCGCTCGCTCACCGGCAGGTAGTGCGGTGACTGGCGGGTATGCTTCATGAAGCCCTTGGGATCACCCATGGTCGGTATCCTTGGCGGATGGCGTAGTGATGGTCTCGGCGGGGACGGCGGCGTGGGCGGCGAGGGACTCAGACACGGGCCGGCTCCTTGCCCTTGCCCTTGCCCGCCTTGGCAGCGCGCTCGAGCAGGACGCGCCGGAACTCGTGCGGGAAGACCTTGACGAAGCGCTTGCGCGCGTTGTCGAAGTCACTGAGCAGGCGCTGCGCGGTCGGGCTGGTGGTGAGCGCGAGGTGCTCGGCTAACAGCTGGCGCAGCTGGCTGATGTCATCCTCCTCGCTGACCTGTTCGAGATCGACCATGCCCTGGTTGCAGCGGCGGTTGAAATTGCGGTCCTCGTCCAGCACGTAGGCGATGCCGCCGGACATGCCGGCGGCGAAGTTGCGCCCGGTCTGGCCGAGTACCACCACCGTGCCGCCGGTCATGTATTCGCAGCCGTGGTCGCCCACGCCCTCGATCACCGCACGGCAGCCGGAATTGCGCACCGCGAAGCGCTCGCCCGCCATGCCGGCGAGATAAACCTCGCCGCCGGTGGCGCCGTAGAGCACGGTGTTGCCGACGATCGAGTTCTCGTTCCATGCGTAGCCCGCCTTGGCGTCGGGGCGGATGACGATGCGACCGCCGGACATGCCCTTGCCTACGTAGTCGTTGGCGTCGCCGACCAGGGTCAGGCGGATGCCCTCGGCGAGGAAGGCGCCGAAGCTCTGTCCGGCCACCCCGGTGAAGGTGATGTCGATGGTCCCGGGCGGCAGCCCTTCGCGCCCGTAGCGCTTGGCGATCTCGCCCGAGAGCATGGTGCAGGCGGTGCGGTTCGAGTTGCGGATCGGCAGCGCGATCGCCACCTTCTCCTTGCGCTCGAGTGCCGGCTGGGCGGCGGCGATCAGCTGGCGGTCGAGGATGCGGTCGATGCCGTGGTCCTGCGCCGCCACGCAGCGCGTCGCCACGTGCGCGGCGGCCTTGGGCTTGGCCAGCATGCGGCTGTAGTCCAGGCCGTGCGACTTCCAGTGCTTGAGCGCACCGTTCATCTCGAGCAGTTCGGTGTGCCCGATGATCTCGTCGATCGAGCGCACCCCGAGCTGGGCGAGCAGCTCGCGCACCTCCTCGGCGAGGAAGGTGAAGAAGTTGATCACCTGCTCGGGTTTGCCGGCGAACTTCTTGCGCAGCGCCTCGTCCTGGGTGGCGATGCCCACCGGGCAGGTGTTGAGGTGGCACTTGCGCATCATGATGCAGCCGAGCGTGACCAGGGCGACGGTGGCGAAGCCGAACTCCTCCGCCCCGAGCAGGGCGGCGATGATCACGTCGCGCCCGGTGCGCAGCAGGCCGTCGGTCTGCACCCGGATGCGCCCGCGCAGATCGTTGAGCACCAGGGTCTGGTGGGTCTCGGCTACGCCCAGCTCCCACGGCAGCCCGGCGTGCTTGATCGAGGACAGCGGCGACGCCCCGGTGCCGCCCTCGCAGCCGGAGATGGTGACCAGGTCGGCATGCGCCTTGGCGACCCCGGCGGCGACGGTGCCCACCCCGACCTCGGACACCAGCTTGACCGAGATGTTGGCGCGCGGATTGGCGTTCTTGAGGTCGAAGATCAGCTGCGCGAGATCCTCGATCGAGTAGATGTCATGGTGCGGCGGCGGCGAGATCAGGGTCACGCCGGGCACGCTGAAGCGCAGCTTGCCGATGTAGTCCGAGACCTTGTGCCCGGGCAGCTGGCCGCCTTCGCCGGGCTTGGCGCCCTGCGCCATCTTGATCTGCAGTTCGTCGGCGTTGACCAGATAGTGCGGGGTGACGCCGAAGCGCGCCGAGGCGACCTGCTTGATCTTCGAGCGGCGGTCGTCGCCATTGGCGTCCTTGGTGAAGCGCCGCGGATCCTCGCCGCCCTCGCCGGTATTGGAGCGCCCGCCGATGCGGTTCATGGCGATGGCCAGGGTCTCGTGCGCCTCGGTGCCGATCGAGCCGAGCGACATCGCGCCGGTGCAGAAACGCTTGAAGATCGCCTCCACCGGCTCGACCTCATTGAGCGGGACTTGGGTCGTGGCGGCAAACTTGAACAGCCCGCGCAGGGTGCCGAGCTGGCGCGCCTGATCGTCGATCAGCCGGGTGTAGCGCCGGAAGGTCGAGCGGTCGCCGGCGCGCACGCTGTGCTGGAGCAGGGCGATGACCTCGGGGTTCATCACGTGGTGCTCGCCGTCGCGGCGCCAATGGTAGTAGCCGCCGCGCTCGAGGTCGCGGTTGCTGTCGATCAGCGGCGCAAAGGCGATGCGGTGGGTGGCGAGGGCCTCGCGCGCGAGGTCGGCGATGCCGACGCCCTCGATGCGCGAGGGGGTGCCGGTGAAGAAGCGCCGCACGCATTCCGAGGACAGCCCGACGGCCTCGAAGATCTGCGCCGAGCAGTAGCTCTGCAGGGTGCTGATGCCCATCTTCGAGAACACCTTGAGCAGGCCCTTGCACACCGCCTTGACGTAGTGCTTGGTGTAGACGTAGACCGCATCGTGCTCCTCGTCGGCGGCGCGGTTGCCGTCGAGATGGGGCAGGATGCCGGTGTCGACCAGGTCCTGGATCGAGTCGAAGGCGAGATAGGGGTTGACCGCGGTGGCGCCGTAGCCGACCAGCAGGGCGAAGTGGTGGGTCTCGCGCGGTTCGCCGCTCTCCACCAGCAGCGAGCATTGGGTGCGCTTGCCGACGCGGATGAGGTGGTGGTGCACCGCCGAGACCGCGAGCAGGGCGGGGATCGGCGCGCGTTCAGTATTGACCCCGCGGTCGGAGAGCACCAGCACGGTGAAGCCGTGGTCGACAGCGCGCTCGGCCTCGATGAAGAGCTGCTCGAGGCGCTCAGCGAGCGCCTGGGGCCCGGTGGTGGCGGCGAACAGCGTGCTCAGAGTGGTGCCGCGGAAGCCCGGCACATCGGCCTGGCGCAGCTGCTCGAGCGCCTCGTTGCTGAGGATCGGCTGCTCGATCTCGAGCATGCGGCAGTGCTCGGGCCCGGGCTCGAGGATGTTGCGCGCGGCGCCGACGTACTGCGCCAGCGACATCACGATCTCTTCGCGGATGGGGTCGATGGGCGGGTTGGTGACCTGGGCGAAGAGCTGCTTGAAGTAGTTGTAGAGCGGCTTGCTCTGCGCGGAGAGCACCGCCGGCGGGGTGTCGTCGCCCATCGAGCCGACCGGCTCCTGGCCGTCGATGCACATCGGCGCGAGCAGGACCTTGAGGTCCTCCATGGTGTAGCCGAAGGCCTGCTGCTGCTGGCGCAGCTGCTGGTGGCGAGGGATCGGCGGCTGAGCCGGGGCGGGCAGCTGCTCGAGGGTGATCTTGTAGCGCTCGATCCAGTCGGCGTAGGAGTGCGCGGCGCTGAGCTCCTCCTTGATCTGCTCATCGTCGAGGAAGACCCCGCGCGCGGTGTCGACCATGATCATGCGCCCGGGCGCCAGGCGCGCCTTGCGCGCGACCTGGTCGGCCGGGATGTCGAGCACGCCCATCTCCGAGGCGTAGAGGATCTCGCCCGCCTTGGTGATCAGGTAGCGCGCCGGGCGCAGGCCGTTGCGGTCGAGCGCGGCGCAAATGCGCTCGCCATCGCAGGCGACCATGTTGGCCGGGCCGTCCCACGGCTCCATCATGGTGGCGTGGTACTCGTAGAAGCCCTTGCGGTTGCGCGGCAGGTTGGTCTTGGTCGCCCACGCCTCGGGCACCATCATCGAGAGCGCGTGCGGCAGCGAGCGACCGCTGCGCACCAGGAGCTCGAGCGCGTTGTCGAAGCAGGCGGTGTCGGAGCCGCCTTCGATGATTACCGGCTTGAGGTCGCGCACCGCCTCGCCGATGTCCTTGTGCGCGAGCAGCGCCTCGCGCGCCCTCATGCGGTTGATGTTGCCGCGCAGCGTGTTGATCTCGCCGTTGTGGGCGGCGAAGCGGAAGGGGTGGGCGAGATCCCAGGTCGGGAAGGTGTTGGTCGAATAGCGCTGGTGGACCAGCGCCAGGGAGCTGACCGCACGCGCATCGCTGAGGTCGGGGTAGTAGACTCCGACCTGCTCGGCGAGGAACATGCCCTTGTAGACCACCGATTTGCTCGACAGCGAGCAGACGTAGAAGGAGTGGTTGAGCTCGGGGTGGCGGGCGCGCACGCTGTTCTCGGCGCGCTTGCGCGCGAGGTAGAGCGCCAGCTCGAGGCGGTTGCTCGCCACCGTGCCGCGCCCGACGAAGAGCTGCAGCACCACCGGCTCGCTGGCGCGCGCGTTGCGTCCGAGGGTGGCGTTGTTGGTCGGCACCGTGCGCCAGCCGATCAGCTTGAGGTGGTGATCCTGCAGCGCCTGCTCGACCAGCGCGGTGCAGGTGCGGCGTGCGCTGTCGTCGCGCGGCAGAAAGAGGAGGCCGGTGCCGTAATCGCCCGAGGGGGGCAGCTCGAAGCCGCTCACCGCGCGGAAGAGTGCGTCGGGGATCTGGATCAGGATGCCGGCGCCATCG
>JAYVMM010000446.1:0-4160 GCA_043758975.1 Planctomycetota bacterium
GCGGTGACGAAGCGACCGCGGCGGGCGGCACCGCTGGAAGCGAGGACCTCGAAGCGCAGTCCGCCGCCAGGGGTCCAGGTGGGCGTAGTGGGCGTAGTAGGCGTGGTAGTGGCTGCGGGATCGGCCATGCCCCCACTCTCCGGGTCAGCGCGGAGGGAGCAACCCGGGAAGGCGGCGGGAGCGGCACTGGCGTACAACCCCCGCCCGCAGGGCGCGAGGGCGAGGCGGCCAGGCGCGCCGAGCGCGCTTAGACCTGGCGTGGGCTGGCGTAGAGGCCGGCGAGCAGGGTTTCCATCTCGTTGTCGACCACCTGCGCATTGATGATGCGGTTGCGGCTCTGCAGGCCGATCCACTTCTCAAACACATGCGATTTGCCGTGCGTGATGGCGTGCTGGAACTCCTCCTCCATCACCGGGATCAGGTTGACCACCCCGGACTTCTCAGTGCGCCCGGTGCCGACGAAGCGGCTGGTGGCCGAGGGCCCCTTGGCTTGCGATGCGGTGCCGGTCGCCTGGGCTGCGGGCTCGGCGGCGCGCGCCGGCGGCGCGGCAGGTGCGCGCGGCGGGGCCACGGGCGCAACCGGAGCGCTCGGCGTGGGCGCCGGACGCCTGGGCGGCGGCGGGCTGGAGATGGGGGCGTCGGCGAACTCGAATTCCGGGGCCGGAACCGTCGGCTTGGCCTGCGCCGGGGGCTGGACCTTGCGCGTCAGCGACTGCAGCGGGACCTCGGCGGCCGGGGCCTCCTCGAAGCTGAGATCGCCAGGCAGGCTCGGCGGCGGGGCCACCTGCAGCGCCGGCGGGGTGACCAGCGGCGGGGCCTCGAGGGCCTCGACCACCATGGGCGTATATATCGCCGGCTCGACCGGCACGATTTCGGCATCGGCCTTGAGCGAGATCGGCTCGATGATCGCCGGCGCGATCGCCTCATCGCTGGAGAGCAGGTCGTCGATGTCCTGGATCTCGGGTACGATGTTGTCGGCCAGCACGGGTGCCGGCGGCGGCGGCTGCATCGCCGACAGCGGGCGTGAGGGCGGCGAATGCGGCGAGGCCGGCGGGGCCGCAACCTTGGACATCATTTGCGTGACGCTCTTGGGCTCGATGTCCTGGGTAAACGAGCGCGACACTTCGGCGACCTGGACCTGGCCGGAGTAGTACTTCTCGATGCCCTGGGTGATCTCGCTGCGCGTCGCCACCACCTTCTTGATGTCGAGACTGGTCTTGGCCTCAAGCACGCGGATGGTCTCGGCATCGAGCGGGTTGACCATCGCCAGGGTCAACAGGCTGCCGAGCTTGTCGACCGGGAAGACGCCGTAGTGCAGGGCATCCTCGCGCGCGATGGTGTCGAGCGCCTTCTTGCGGATCTCGTACTTGTCGACCTTGAGGTGCGGTACCCAGCATTCCTGGGTCAACGCATTGACCATTTGGTCCTCGGTGATGAAGCCGAGTTGGACCGCGGCGACGTCGATCGACAGCGACTCCTGCTCGGCCTTGGCGCGCACCGCGTCAGATTGGCCGGCGTCGATCAAGCTGACCTTGTTTTGCAGGAAATCCATCAGCGCGTCGTCGCCGGTGCGGCACGGGCCGCCCTTGCGCGCATTGCCCATGGTGAGGGCGCCGGCGAATTTCGGCGGCTCGCTCTGGTTAAGGGAGATCGGCTCGCGCGACTTCGGGCGCATCGGCGTCTTGATCTCGCCGCCGTGCTGCGCCACCGGCGACGGGCGCGAGGCCGGCTTCGGCGGGGGCTCGCGCTGCTCCTGGACCCGTCCGCTGTCGGTGCCCGGCTTGGCCGGCACCCGCACCGGACCCTTGCTCACGGTCGCATTGCGGTTTTCGGGCTTCGTCGGCGCCGACGCGGAGGAGCCACCGTCGACCTTGGGCATGCGCGAGGAGGGCACGATCTGTTTGCGCTTCTTGTCGCTGCGAGCTGACTCCGGCGCCTCCTGCTCCTTGGCCTTCGCTTTCTTGCCCGCGTTGAAACCCATGGGAATCCCCCGTTTGACCGCCGCGTCATGCAAGCAGGTCCCGCTTACCGCGCCGGCCCTAGTGTGGCGGGAGGCGCCGCACTTCAAATCCCTAAAAGCCTCCTGCATCGGCGCGTAGGGGGTTTTGCGTATCACACTCAAAACGCCCGGACCGCCTGGCGTCCGACCTTTGCCCCTCGTAAATCCCATGCGTCAGACCATCCTCATCACCCGTCAGGCGAGGCGGGTCCCGGGCGCCGGCCCACCGCCGTGCGCGCGGGGCGAGCGATCGCTTGCGGAGCCTGGGCTCGTCTGCTAAAGGATTCTCCATGGCGGTTCTCAATTTCGACATCAAGACCGTGGCCCTCCCTTCTGGCGAGGAATCGAAGGCGGTCTTCCTCACCGGCTCGATCGACGCGAGCACCAACCAGACCTTCGAGGGTCGCCTCAGCGACATCCTCAGCTCGGGTACGCACAACGTCATGCTGGTGCTGACCAATGTGAAGTACATCAACTCCACCGGCCTCGGCACCATCGTCAAATGCGTCGACAACTTCCGCGAGAAGGGTGGCGACATCAAGCTGGTCGGGGTGCCGACCAAGGTCATCGCGCTGTTCGAGATGCTCGGCCTGCTCGCGCTGTTCGAGACCCACGACACCATCGAGGCCGCGGTCTCCAGCTTCGGCAAGAGCAAGGCGGCGAAGGCGGCGGCGCAGCCGACCGCCAAGTTCCCCATCCAGTTCAAGCACCCGATCACCGGCATGGGCCTGAACGTCAGCCAGCCGGGGCGCTTCAAGGACCCGCGCAGCGGCGACTACTTCTCGATCGACCAGAACGGCACCATCGAATTCTATGAGATGAGCAAGGTCAAGATGATCGAGGCCAAGCTCCCCGCCGACATGGACTTCAGCGCCGGACTGACCTCGCTCGCCGCCGGCCTGGCGACCCGCCTCAAGCTCCCCTCCGAGGTCTCCACCCGCGTCCAGCGCGGCATCGGCGACGCTGCGGCAATTATCCGAGCGCACGCCAAGGACGCCAACGAGACCTTCAACATCCTGCTGGTGGGCGACCAGGACAAGCTCCAGGTCGGCATCGTCGGCTATGGCAGCGCGCTCAACATTCGCCCCGACGATCCCGGGCTCAAAGCCCTCGAGTCGAGCGTCGAGGACGTCAAGCACACCGTGCTGCCGACGCGCGGCTACCTGCTGACCTTCACCAAGCGCGTACGCTGAGAAGCCGGCGCGTCGCCAGACGCGCGCGCGCGCCATCAGCAATACCGCCTTCGAACCCATGCTCACCGCCAGCGATGAGGATTGGATGCGCTTGGCGCTCGCCGAGGCGAGCAGCGCCGGCGCCGAAGGCGAGGTCCCGGTCGGCGCGCTGGTGGTGTGCGCCGGGCGCGTGATCGGACGCGGGCGCAACGCCTGCGAACGTCTGCAGGACGCCACCGCACATGCCGAGATCCTCGCCATCAGCGCCGCCAGCCAGTCGCTTGGCAGCTGGCGGCTGGAAGAGTGCACCCTCTACGTCACCCTCGAGCCCTGCCCGATGTGCATGGGGGCGTGCCTGAACGCGCGCGTCCAGCGCGTGGTCTATGGCGCGCTCGAGCCCAAGGCGGGCGCCTGCGGCAGCGTGGTCGACCTGCGCGCGCCCGCGGGCTACAACCATGTCCTGCAGACCTGTGGCGGGGTGCTCGCGGCGGAGTCGAGCGGGCTCTTGCGCGGCTTCTTCCGGGCCCTGCGCGAACGCAAGCGCGAGCCGGAGAGCTGAGCGCGGCGCCGCCCCGCCCCGCCCAGCGGACCACAAATGGAGCGCGAAGCGGGATTGCCGTCCCGGCAGTTGCCCGCCCCACCGCGCGCCTAGAGTCCTGCCATGCTCACCGAACTCTCACCCGAGGACAGCGCGCTACAGGAGCTGCTCGGCGCCTCGCACCAGCGCTTCGCGCGCCTGGTGCGCGAGGCCGAGGCCAAGGCCCGCCCGTTCTACCAGCGCGTGCTGGGGCGCCCGGCGGGCATCGACGAGGTCATCAACGAGGTCTTCACCGCGGTCGAGCAGGAGGGCGATCAGGCGGTCGCGCGCTACGCCGGGCTGTTCGATGGCGCCCGTCTCGATCCCGGGCAGCTGAAAGTGCCCGCGAGCGCGCTCAAGCAGGCGTGGGACGAGTGCACGCCGGCGCTGCGCAGCGCCATCCCGTTCGCCA
>JAYVMM010000447.1:0-6863 GCA_043758975.1 Planctomycetota bacterium
TCGTTTTCGGAGTGCGTCAGGGAACGACCGTCTATTTTCATAATTCCACAATAACACGCTATTTAGAAAAGTGTAGCACTAATTACTGCCTTGGTAGTAAGCGGCTCGTTACTGCTCGGTCAGCGGCAAGTAACGGGCGATGCGGACAACCGTTTCATGCAATGCGGAATTATGGCGGGATCGGGGCGTTCGCTCCCAGGTCGCGCTCAATCCCCGACCCCGACGACAGCGGGCAGACGTGCGCTGACGCTCGGAATAGGCTCTGGGTCGTGGCCGCCCCGGGGCTCATGGCAGCGCCGGAGCCCGGGGAGCGGGCATGCGCCGCCACAGCAGGGGAGTCCCGAAGCATCCTCGCACCGCTCGGAAGGTCGCACGCAGGTGGTGGCGATGAGGCCAGCATGCGCGGGTCTCAATGCCCCCTGAGCTCGGCAAGTTGCCGTTCGAGCGTTGCCGGATCGCTGGTGGCGCGATTGCAGACCATGCCGACGCAGAGGTAGCCCGTCGCCTGGCCGCCGATCCGCGGGCTGGGCACCATGGCCGGGAAGCGTCGGCGCAGCTCGGCTTGCGCGGCATCGCCGGCATAGGTCACGATCACCAACCGAGGGAGGTGGGCGGCATGCGCCGTACGGATCAAGGCGCGGGTGTCCTCGGCCTGGGGATCCCCCACGATCATGAGATGGGCGAGCGGACCGAGGCGCTGATCGAGCGCGCCCAACCAGAGGAGGTTGTCCACGGTGCCGAGCGTGGAGGCGAGGGGCGTGTCCAACAGCGCATCAGCACGCTCCTGCCACGGATCATCAGCAGTGATCGTGGCGAGCTCCAGCATATTCACCGCCGCGAGACAGCGGAAGCGCATCGCTACGGCAGTCCCGTCGTCGCCGTGGTAGCGTCGTGCCTGGGCATCCCAGGATTCCCGGTCGAGACGGTCCTGGAAGGCGATGGCGCGCACAAGCCATGCGGATTCGCCCGTCGCCTGGTAGAGCGCAAGTTCGGCGGCAATGGCGCCGGCAGCATGCGCGGGAATGATCAGCTCAGCGGGCCCTGCCACCGGAGGTGCCTGGGCGGAAGTTTCTCCACCTTCTGTCAGGCCGAGAACGGCTGCCGCTGCGCGCGCGCAGCCGAGGTATGCGGGCTCGGCAAGGACGTAGGAGCCGCGCACGAGGATGGCGAGGGCGCGGTAGGAATCTTCCGCGCTTACTCCGATCCCCAGCTGGTGCGCAGCGCTCGGCATGCCCGCCTGCACCCGGTCGAGGCGCAGCTTGAGCGCGGTGCGTTCGTCTGGCGTCCCTTCGCGCTCCACGGCATCGGCCAGGAGCTCGGCGAATTCAACCTCGGTGGCGAAGGTTGCGGCGCCATCTAAGCGTCCGGATGCGCTGACCGCTGCCTGCCAGCAATTGCGTGCCAGCGTCGACGCCGGTCCGGCAAAAGCCGGTCGGGTGAGAAGGCGGGAGGCGAAGGCGGACGTCGCCGCCAATTCAACGAGGCTCAACGAGGTGGCCGGCGTCGCCAGGCAGGATTCCAGCCGCTGGCGCAGCATCTCGCGGAGTGCAGCGTCGTCATCAGCGAAGGCGGCGATGGCGGGAGTGATCGCCAGCAGCGTGGTCAGCAGCTGCCTAGTCGCAGCGATGCGGATCATATGAAGGCGATCCCCGGCCCGCCAGGCACCACCTCTCCGATCACCGTCGCCACCTCATCGCCCTCATTGCGCAGGGCGCCCACCAGGGCGTCAGCCTGCGCCGCGGCCACCGCGATGAGGAGGCCGCCGCTCGATTGCGGATCGAAGAGGGCATGGTTGCGCATTGGCTCGACGCCGGCGGCGACCGTGACCCGCTCGCCGGCATAGATGCGGTTGGACTTGTCGCCACGGGTCAGGCATCCCGCGGTGATCGCCTGGGCGAGGCCCGGCAGCAGTGGGATGCGCTGCGTATCAATGCGCAGGGTGACGCCACTGGCGGTGGCGAGCTCATTGCCATGTCCGGCCAGCGAGAAGCCGGTGATATCGGTGGCGGCATGGACCGGGAAGCGCTGTAATGCATCGCCGGCGTTGCGGTTGAGGCGCAGCAGGCTGGCGAGCAGGACACGGTAATGCTCCGCGTCGATGAGTCCCTTCTTGGTCGCGGTGGCCATGATGCCGGTCCCGAGCGCCTTGGTCAGCACCAGAGCATCGCCGAGCTTGGCGCCGGCATTGGTGAAGTAGCGTTCGCCCGGGCGGATGCGACCGGTCACCGCCAGCCCATAGGTCATCTCCGCCGCCTTGACCGAATGCCCGCCCACGATTGGACAGCGGGCCTCGGTGCAGACCTTGGCGCCACCGGCGAGGATGCCGCGCAGGATCTCCCCGCCCAGCGACTCGGGATAATGGACGATATTGAGCGCGAACAGCGGCTCGCCGCCCATCGCATAGACGTCGGACAGGGCGTTGGTCGCCGCGACTGCACCGTAGGTCTCGGGGTCATCGACGATGGGGGTGAAGAAATCCACCGTGGAGACCAGCAGCTGGCCGTCGAGTTCATAGATCGCGGCATCGTCGCACTGGTCGAATCCGACCAGCACGCGCGGGTCCTTGGGCCAGGCGATGCCCTTGAGCGAGGCCGAGAGCATGTTTGGATCGAGCTTGGCGGCGCATCCGGCACAGCTCACCGTCTGGGTCAGGCGTACGCTCCCTGCTGCGTCCATGTGAACTCCTGGTCCAGGTTGTCGCTGATGGTGGCGGGAAGGTGTGGGAGTCGGACCCACCTGAGACGTTTCCACCTCACCGAGGCTTTGAAGGCCTGGAGCTGCACCGGCAGCCATACATTCCCATGTGCTCAGACCATAGCGCCACTTCCCATGAACCCAATGCCAACCTCACGTTGGTCGGCCACCGGATGTGGGACGCGGACATCACAAGGGAGAGGTGCCCAGCGCCGGTATCGGCAGCGTGCGGTACTTGCCGAGCGTGCGCTTTTCGCCGACTCGCTTGGTGATGGCCAGGGCATCGAGCCAGGAGCACAGGGGGAAGGCATGCTTGCGGGTCAGGCCGTGGTCCTGCTTGAGCCAATGCAGGAGATCGAGCTCTCCTACGGCGGAATGCCTGACTACCTCGGCGATAAGCGCCTGCCCGGCTTGGCGATCGAGATGCTGGGTGTCGCTGAGCCGCAGCAGCCATCCGCGTTCGCGCAGCGCCGCCAAGGCGCGCTCCGCGTTCTTCGCCTGCGCGCCCAGCGCGATCACCGGGTGGTCGTAGGGCGGTTGCAGCCCGGCGCGACGGTAGGCGTCGAGCAGGCGCCGGGCCTCGGCGAGCAAGATGGCCGGGAAGGGCGGAATGCAGGAGGGCATGGTGACCATGCTGCCGCGCCGCACCAGCGGTCCGCCCGCAATCGCGGCAGCAAGCAGATCGTCGCCGATTTCCCGGGGGAGGCCGGGCCACACTTCGGCGATGAGCCCGACCGCGCCCCACCAGCAGCGCTCGGGCTGCTTCGCCAGCTTGCCCGCGAGCACGGCGATCAGTTGTTCTCCTGCCGCGCTCCACCCGGGAGCGCTCCACCACCATGCGGTCTGACCACAGCGTCGCTGCACCATCCGTCTGGCGGCTGCGGAGAGCAGCTGCTCGGCGCGGCTGCGCCCGCCTGCCCACGTGACCAGCGCCGGCTCGCTTATGGGCAAGGGACGCAGGCCATCGACATGGGCCAGCAGCTGGTCCACGCCAGCGCCGAGCGCGGCGCTGAAGTGCTTCGCGGCCGAGGCGCTGTGACGGCGATGGCGCTGCGGCGCGGCATCGACGACGGTGGCGCCCGCGAGCGTGGCCGACGGGCTGGGGCGGCGCAGGATCAGGCGGTCCTGCTGGCGCAGGTGCAATGGCGCGGCTAGGCGCAGCTGCGCATCATGGATCCCCGCGTCCGCCGCGTCGGCATGGAGCAGGATCACCTCGCCCGCCACCACTGCGGTGCCATGGTGCACCTCGACGCGCTGGCGGTTCCTCAGCCCTGGCGCCAGGACCTGAAGGCGCGCATCGGCGCGCGTGGTCGCGGTCTGGCTGCCCGGCGACGCCAGCCAGGATCCGCGGCTGACCGCAGCGCGCTCGATGCCGGCAAGGTTGACCGCGGTGCGCTGGCCCGCGCAGGCGCACTCGACCATCATGCGGTTGACCTGGAGCGTGCGCACCCGCACGAGACCTCCGGGATAGAGTTCGAGTGTGTCGCCGGTGGCGATGGAGCCGGCGAGCAGGGTGCCGGTGACCACGGTGCCATGGCCAGCGACGGTGAAGACGCGGTCGATCGGCAACCGGGCGTAGTCGCCGAGGTCAGCCGATCGGCGCTGCCGGGCCTGGGCGAACAGCCACGCACGCAACTCGTCAATGCCCTGCCCGCTTCGCACGCTGACGGGCAGGGGCGGATGCAGGGCGAGCGGAGTGCCTGCGCTCAGCTCGGCCACCTCGGCGGAGACCGCTGCCAGCCGCGCGCTATCGACCATGTCGACTTTGCTCAGCACCACCCGGCCCCAGGCGATGGAAAGCAGCTTGAGGACCTGGAGGTGCTCGTGGGTCTGCAGCCCGGCACCTTCATTGGCGGCGATCACCAGCAGGCAGCCATCGATGCTGCCGGCTCCGGCGACCATGTGATGGATGAAACGCTCATGGCCCGGGCAATCGATGAAGGCCAGATCGACCTCCTCGCCTTGGCCGGCGCCCGGCAGGAAAGCAAAGCCCAGGTCGATGGTCATGCCGCGCGCCTTCTCCTCGGGCAGGCGGTCGGGATCGGTGCCGGTGAGCATGCGCACCAGTGAGCTCTTGCCATGGTCGACATGACCGGCGGTGCCCACTACCACCTGGGGCGGGGCGCTGCGCGTTGCCGACGGCGAGAGCTCCATAGTCTCAAGCGTGCAGCGCGCGCGCGATGGCTCCGGCGAGCGGGGCGATCTCGCCGTCGGCGACCGTGCGCAGGTCGATCAGCACGGCGTCGGCGGCGATGCGCGCGATGGCGTGTTCGTCATCGCAGCGCAGCGCGCGCTGGACCCGGTCGCAGGATTCCCCGCGCAGGGCCAGCAGCCAGGTCGCCGGTCCCTGGGTGGGAGCCGCGCCGGAGCCGACCTCGCTGCGTCCGCACTCGATGGTGGCGTTTGGGACCCCGCCGAGCAGGGTCAGCAGCCGCTGCGCGCGCTCGCGCACCCGCTCCACCGGTTCAACCAATCGCGCCAAGGTTGGGATGGTGGTGTAGGGATCGCCGAGCAGGTAGTCCTGCAGGGTCCCGGCGAGCGCTGCGAGGGTCAATTTGTCAGCGCGCAGTGCGCGCGCGAGCGGATGCCGCTTGCAGCGCTGGATCAGCGCGGCATCGCCCAGGATGATGCCGGCCTGGGGACCGCCGAGCAACTTGTCGCCTGAGCAGCACACCAGCCCGGCACCGGCGCGCAGTTCGTCGCCGATCATCGGCGCGGTGATGCCCGCGACGCTGAGGTCGACCAGGCAGCCCGAGCCCTGGTCGACACCCACCGCGATCCCGCATTCCCGCCCCAGCGCCACCAGCTCGGCGGTGCCAATCTCGGCGACGAAGCCCTGCTGGATGAAATTGGATTTATGGACCTTGAGCAGCAGGGCGGTGTTGGCGGTGATGGCCCTGTGGTAGTCCTCGATGCGCGTCTTGTTGGTGGATCCGACCTCGATCAAGTGGCAGCCCGCCGCGGCCATGATCTCGGGAACGCGAAAGCTGCCGCCGATCTCTACCAGCTCGCCGCGGCTGACGATCACCTCGCGGCCTTGTGCCAGGGCCTGGAGCATCAGCACCGTGGCACCGGCGCAGTTATTCACCACCAGCGCCGCGGCGCATCCGGTCAGACGGCGCAGCAGCGGAGCGACATGGTCCTGGCGGTCGCCGCGTTTGCCCTCGGCGAGATCGAATTCGAGCTGGCAGTAGCCGGTGAGCACCGCGTGCACGGCCTGGCGGGCTCGGGCGCTCAGCGGAGCCCTACCCAGGCCGGTATGCAGGATGGTCCCGGTGGCATTGATGACGCGCGGGAGTGGTGGCGATGCAAGTGCTGCAGCCGCGCTTCTGGCCTGGGCAATGGCGATGGTCAGCCCCTCGCTCTTGGCGGCACACGCGGTGCGCCCCTCGGCGATGGCGGTGCGCAGGGCAGCGATGGACTCACGGGCGAGCTGAGATGCCTGCGCCACGGGCAAGCCATCGTCGCGCAGCTCTGCGGCCACGGCTTCGACGGAAGGCAGGTGACGCAGGGCGGCATCCATGCCGCAGAATCTCGGGTGCGGGGTCGGACATGCAATCGTATCAGCCGGTGGCGAGCAGATTGAAACACAGCGGAGAAGCCCAATAGGGCTTCTCCGCTGTGTTTCATGGCAGGCCGATTCCCGCCCTCAGCGCGCTGAAGCAGCCATCGCGCCATAGACGGTATTGGGATACTTTTTCGCCAGCATGGCGAGGTTTTCCTTGCCGGACGCCTGTACGGGCGGCTTGGGCGAGTTCAGCATGTCCTGGCATTGGCGATAGAGCGAGCGGGCATTCAGCTCATCCTTCAGCTCCTTGGCCTTGAGCAGGTCCTTGTAGCGGGCGGAGGCCTTCTTGAGCTCGATCGCCTGGCCCTCATTCAGCAGCGACTCCAGCGATTCCAGGGTGACCATGGTCGCCGGAGCATCGGCCAGGGTGGTTTCGTGCTCCTGCAGGGTGGTCTTCACCACCGCCAGGGTCTTGGCCGAATCCGTCCCCAACGGCGATTTCTGCTTGGCGATCTGCACCAGGTTCTTGATCGCATCAGGCTTCTGACGTTCGACCATCCACCACAGCTCCTTGGCGTTGGCATCGGTGAGGCCGTCGACGGGATAGCGGTAGGCGCCCGCTGCCGGGGGGAGGAGCTGCCCCTGGATCGCGGGCAGGACG
>JAYVMM010000448.1:0-2249 GCA_043758975.1 Planctomycetota bacterium
AGTCGTAATGACCTTCATAGAGGGTGCAGACGATCTGGGCGGGAATGGCGGTACTCATGGGCGGAGAGCTTCCTTTGGCGACGAAGGCGACGAAGGCGATGAAGGCGGAAGCGGTGAAGGAGCGATCGCGGCAGCAGCGCTGCGCCGGCGCCGCCCCACAGCTGACCGCCACCGACCGCAGGCAGTGGGGCGAGCGCGGTCAGGCTGCGACCAGGGCCGCCGGCAGGGCAGGTAGGAGCGCGGCCACGCTCCGCGCGCGCCGCCTGGGGGATAGGGGGCTGCGTCTGGTCATGGATGGGCGGCCCGGCGACCGCGTGGGCGGTTCCTAGAATCTGCTTTCCGGCACCACCACGGTATCTCCCGGGAGCAGGATCGGATCGTCGCCGCGCTGCCCGTTGAGCAGGGCCTGCACATCGATCACGCGGATCGCCTCGCCCTCGCGGATGAGCTGGACCTGGGTCTGCTTGGCATAGGTATCGAAGCCGCCGGCGAAGCTGATCGCCTTCGACAGCGTCAGGTGGTCGATGCCGGTCAGGTTGAGCGCGCCAGTGATCTTGACCCTGCCGGTGACGATGATGCGGTCGAGCTGCGGGACCACCACCATGTCGCCGGGCAGCAGGACGATATCCTTGACTTCGGCCTCAGGGGTGGCGGCGGTCTGCACCATCAGGCGCAGCTTCTTGGCCGCATGCTCCGGATCGTCGCGTACCACCTGGGTGCCGCGGCGATTGGCGTCGGTCTGGAAGCCGCCGGCCTTGCCGATCGCCTGCATCGCGGTGGTGGGCGAGAAGGGATCGAGGGTGATGGCGCACTGGTGGTTGACGCTGCCCATCACATAGGCCAGGCGCACTGCGTATTCGACCACCATCACCGAGACCGGGGCATGGCGCACATAGCCGTCCTCGAGCCGACGCTGGATCTCCGCCGCGATGTCCTCGACCGGGCGGCCGATGACCGCGACCTCGCCGATCAGGGGCATGCTGAGTAGGCCATGGGCGGTGATGCGGACCGCGGTGGCGAGGTCGGGCTCGGCGAAGACGTCGATGTGGATCTGGTCGCCGGGGCCGAGCCGGTAGCCGGCCGGCAGGGTGCCGGTGGCCGCTGGCCGGGGCTCGCCGCCGGCGTTCTCACTCCACGCCCGCGCCCCGCCGGTCAGGACCAGGATGCCCAGCAGCACCGCGACGGCAGCCCGGCGGCCCGCCCATGCCCACGCTCCGGCGGCGTGCTCGACTGCGCGCTCCTGGCCGATCCATTGCTTGGCGCTGGATCGGCCAGCCGCCGCTCCGCGCCTGCGGAAGGGCGACAGGGATGTGCTCATGTGCGAACCAATCTCGTAAGTTCCGGAGGGTGGGAGAGCCATAAGCTAGAGCACCGAGGATATGCCGATAGGGCATAAACCGTGACGGCTGCTCAGCGCACCTCGGTATTGCCCAGGTGAGCTCAAGCTGCCCTGGAGCCCCATCGCCGCTGCCCTCCTGCTACTGCTGCCCAGCCATGCGGCCAGGGCGTGCCGAGAACCTCGGCGGTGGCGCGGGACAAGCCGCTGGGCATGGGGGGACAGGGGGGTAGGCGGGGGCATAGGATGCAGGATTGAGACAGCGCCATCGACACCCAAGTTCGTTGAAGCAGGCACCTTGTAATGCACTTCACCGACCAGGCAAGGCGCAACGGCAGGCGCTGAATAATGCTGCACTGGTCTAGCCGGAGGCCGAGCCGGGCAGCAGTGCCACCCACCCAGTGGACATTTCTAGCGGGCTCAAGCATGCTGGCCGATGGGCTGCAGCAACTTGCTGCAGAGCGAGGTCAAGGGGGTGGACTAATGTCCCTCCATTCTCATGTTTTCACCATCCGCGCAGGGGAGCGGCACGATGCTCACACCCAAACTCCTCAGCCCCCCGCCGCCGTCCCAGGCTCTGCCCGCGGCAAGCATGCCCAGCGCCGGTGAGCTCCTGCGCATCTCCCTGCGCCATGCCTGGTTGGGGATCATCGTCGCGGCTGGGGTGATCGCGGCGGTGCTGTGGTGGTCGCGGCACATCATCCCGATCTACCAGGCCAGCGCCGCCCTGGCGATGGAGCGGCGCAGCAAGCCGGTGGTATTCCAGGTCGATCGCGAGAGCGACATCGACCAGAATTTCCTCAATGGCCAGCGCGATCTCCTGCTCTCGACCCCGACCCTGCAGCGCGCCATCGACAATGCGGTGTTCAAGTCCGATGCGCGTTACATCGGCAGCGCCGATCCGGTCGGCCTG
>JAYVMM010000449.1:0-6461 GCA_043758975.1 Planctomycetota bacterium
GAGGACTGCGTCGGGCGGCCCTTCGTCGACTTCATCAACGACCCGGTGCCGGCGGGCGAGCTCTCCGCGCTGCATGCCGCCGGGGCCGGGCCGCAATCGCGCGCGGTGCGCCTGCGCTGCCGCAGCGGCGCGGACAAGACCGTGCTGTTCACCTTCTATCCGCACTACCAGGATGGTCAGCCGGGCAGCACGCGCTGCCTGATCCACGACATCAGCGCCGCCACCCTGATGGAGAGCACCCTGCGCGACAACCGCGCGCAGCTCGCGCTCGCGCTCGACGCCGCCAAGCTCGGCACCTGGCACAGCGAGCTGCCCTTCGGCGGGCGGCTGGCGTGGGATGAGCAGTGCCGCAGCCACTTCGGCCTCGCCCCCGGCGTGGCGGATACCGGCGCGCTGCTCGCCGAGTGCATCCACCCCGACGATCGCGGGCTGGTGCTCGCGGCCTTTGCGCGCACGGTGCAGGAGCGCACCCCGCTCGACCTCGATGTGCGCGCGCTCTCCGCGGGCGGCACGGTGCGCTGGCTGCGCATGATCGGGCGGGTGACCGCCGGGCATGGCGAGGCTCCCAGCCGCCTGCACGGCATCACCATCGACCAGACCGCGCGCAAGGCCGCCGAGCTGGCGCTCACCGAGCAGGCGGTCGAGCTGGCGCGCTCGAACGCCGAGCTCGAGCAGTTCGCCTACATCGCCTCGCACGACCTGCAGGAGCCGCTGCGCATGATCATCAGCTACCTGCAGATCCTCGAGGCGCGCTACGCCGCGCTGTTCGACGACAAAGCGCGCAGCTACTTCGCCTTCGTCTCCGGCGGTGCCAGCCGCATGCGCGCGCTGATCAACGCCCTGCTGGAGTATTCGCGCATCGGCAGCCAGCCGGTGGCGATGGAGGTGCTCGATGCCGCGGTGCCGCTGCGCGACGCCCTCGCCAACCTCGACGCCCAGATCAGTGCGAGCGCCGCACGCCTGCACTTCGCCGGCCTGCCGGTGGTGCGCGCCGACCGCGTGCAGATCGCCCAGCTGTTCCAGAACCTGATCGGCAACGCGCTGAAATTCCGCGCCGTCGACCCGCCCGAGGTGCGCATCACCGCGCGCGACGGCGGCGCCTGCTGGATCTTCGACGTCGCCGACAACGGCATCGGCATCGACCCCCAGTACCAAGAGCGCATCTTCAAGATCTTCCAGCGCCTGCACACCGAGGAGCGCTATCCCGGCAGCGGCATCGGCCTCGCCACCTGCCGCAAGATCGTCGAGCGCCACCACGGACACATCGAGGTCGCGTCACACCCCGGTGAGGGTTCGGTGTTCACCTTCACCCTGGCCAAGGCATGAGCCTGAGGCGGCGGCTCTCGCCAACGCCGGAAGCCGCCAGCGCGCCGGCGCTCAGGCCCGCTATTGGCATGGGATCTGCTCTTCTAGCCACAGGTGCCGGGGCGCGATGCGCTTTGGACCGCTTGCCATCCGCAGCGCCTGGAAGCCCATGAATACCTCCGAAGCACCGATCGTCGCCCTGGTTGATGACAATCCCGGCGACATCGAGCTGATGACCATGGCCTTCGATACCCAGGCCCTCGAGGTCCGCCTGCGCGTGTTCGGCTCGGGTCCGGAGGCCTTCTACTGCTTCCGCGACCTCGTCGACCATCCCGGCATGGAATTGCCGCACCTCCTGCTGCTCGACCTCAACATGCCCGGCCTGAACGGATTCCAGCTGCTGGCCTATCTGCGCGGCCAGCAGGCGCTGCTGGCGATGAAGATCCTCATCTTCAGCTCGACCCACCGCCACCGCGACCATGCGCGTGCGCTTGAGCTCGGTGCGAGCGGGATCCTGGTTAAGCCCGCCGACTGGACCAGCTATGGCGCGCTCATCGATCAGATCCGCCCGCACCTGGTGGTGGCCGCGGGCGATAATGGCGGCGCGCGCTCGCCGGATGTGCCCAGCTAGCGCCAGCGCCAGCGCCGACAGTGGAGCGGGTAGCGTCGCCGCCTGGGTGATGATCGCCAGCCGACATTCTGCCGATCTGTGCTAATGGTATGGATGCCGGCACGCCGCCACGCGCGCGCCGGCACGGTGCGTGTTGCCGCCCGGCGCGGCGCTGCCGCTGCAGCCGTACCGGCTCTGGTCCGGTGAGCGTGCGGAAGTAGCAGGTGGGCCGGAAGTGGTTGTCCGCCTTGCCTCTACTGCTGGGTCGATACAACGGTCGCGGCTCAAGACGGTACCAAGCTCTGGCCACCACCGGGGCGGCGCGCGCGCGTCGCCGCCGACCCCGGAATCGCCGTATAGAGCAAGCGACGACACCTACGAGGTCATATCCATGCTACAGCGCCCCATCCTGGCCCTGCGCCGCGCCCGCTGCCACCGCCATGCCACCTTCGCCGCCATCGCCGCCATCGCGCTCGCGCTTGCCGGTGCCTGTCCCGCCCAGGCCGCTGACGCCGAAAAAGTCACCCTGCACCGCGGCGACCACATCGCCATCATCGGCGATGGCCTGGCCGACCGCCTGCAGCATGACGGCTGGCTGGAGACCCTGCTGCAGAAGGCCAATCCCCAGGACGAGCTGACGATCCGCAACCTCGCCTTCTCCGGCGACGAGATCGTCCAGCCGGAGGTCACCGACACCGGCGCCACCCGCGAGCAGTGGCTGGGCAAGGTCAAGGCCGACGTGATTCTGGCCTTCTATGGCTTCAATGAATCCTTCGCCGGTCCCGAGGGCATCGCCAAGTTCAAGGCCGACCTCGACGCCTTCCTCAAGGACAAGCTCAAGGGCAACTTCAGCGGCAAGGGCGCTTCCCAGGTGGTGCTGTTCTCGCCCATCGCGGCGGAGAAGATGCCGGATCCCAACCTCACCGACCCCACCGCGAACAACCGCAACCTCGCCGCCTACACCCAGGCCATGGCCGAGGTCGCCAAGGCCGACGGGGTGCTCTTCGTCAATCTCTTCACCGCCTCGCAGCAGCTCTATGCAAGCGCCAAGCAGCCGCTCACCTGCAATGGCATCCACCTCACCGAGGCCGGCAACCGCGCGCTCGCGCCGCTGATCGTCGCCGCGGCCTTCGCCGCGCCCGCGCCTGGGCCCTCGGCGCAGCTCGAGAAGCTGCGCGCCGCGGTGGTGGAGAAGAGCGAGACCTGGCACAACCGCTACCGCACGGTCGACAGCTACAACATCTTCGGCGGGCGCTCCAATCTCGCCTACGAGTCCGGCAAGGGCGGGCCCAAGGTCACCAATGCCGAGGTCATGCACGAGGAGATGGCGGTGCGCGACGTGATGACCGCCAACCGCGACAAGCGGGTGTGGTCGGTGGCGCAGGGCGGCGACACCAAGGTCGACGACTCCGTCCTGCCCGAGGTCAAGGAGGTCAAGACCAACCATCCGGGCACCCTCCCCGACGGCGCCCATACCTTCCTCAGTGGCGAGGAGGCGATCAAGCACATGACCATGCCCAAGGGCTGCAAGGTCACGCTGTTCGCCAGCGAGGAGCAGTTCCCCGAGCTGGTCAAGCCGGTGCAAATGGCGTGGGACACCAAGGGCCGCCTGTGGGTGGCGTGCTGGACCAACTACCCCGAGCGCACCCCGACCAGCACCGACGGCGACAAGATCCTCGTCTTCGAGGATACCACCGGCAGCGGACATGCGGACAAGGTCACCACCTTCATCGGCGACCTCAACTGCCCGACCGGCTTCCAGTTCTACAAGGATGGCATCCTGCTGATGGAGTCGCCGGACCTGTGGTTCGTGCGCGACACCGCCGGCAGCGGCAAGGCCGACTGGAAGGAGCGCGTGCTGATGGGCCTGGACGCCGCCGACTCGCACCACGAGACCAACTCGATGGTGCTCGACCCGGGCGGCGCGACCTACCTCAGCGACGGCGTGTTCATGCGCTCGCAGGTCGAGACCGCCGCCGGGGTGGTGCGCAACATCGACGGCGCGATCTACCGGTACGAGCCGCTGAGCCAGAAATTCGAGCGCTATGTCGCCTACGGCTTCGCCAATCCGCATGGCCGGGTGTTCGACTACTGGGGCACCGACATCATCACCGACGCCACCGGCAACGCGAGCTACTTCGCGCCCGCCTTCAGCGGGCATATCGACTATCCGGCCAAGCACCCCGCGCTTGAGCAGTTCTGGAAGCGCCCGTCGCGCCCCTGCCCGGGCACCGCCTACCTCTCCAGCCGGCACTTCCCCGACGACTACAACGGCTGCTTCCTCGACTGCAATGTCATCGGCGTGCAGGGCATCTTCCGGGTCAAGGTCAGCGATGAAGGCTCCGGGCTCAAGGGCGAGACCCAGGAGAATCTGCTCACCTCCGACGATCCCAACTTCCGCCCCACCGGCGTCAGTGTGGCGCCCGACGGCTCGCTCTACATCCTCGACTGGTCGAATTCGATCATCGGCCACATGCAGCACCATTTGCGCGATCCCAACCGCGACCACGTCCACGGGCGCATCTACCGCATGACCTACGAGGGCCGCCCGCTGCTGACTCCGCCCAAAATCGACGGCCAGCCGGTGGCCGCCCTGCTTGAGGCGCTCAAGCAGCCCGAGGACAACCTCCGGATGCGCGCCAAGCTCGAGCTCGGCAAGCACCCCGCCGCCGAGGTGATGGCGGCGCTCGAGCCCTGGGTTGCGGGATTGGACCAGGCCCAGCCGGCCTTCGAGCACAACCTGCTGGAGGCGCTGTGGGTGCACCAATGGCACAACGTGGTCTCCCTGCCGCTGCTCACCCGCCTGCTGCACGCCAAGGACTTCCACGCGCGCGCGGCGGCGGTGCGGGTGCTGTGCTACTGGCGTGACCGCGTGCCCGATGCCCTCGCCTTGTTCAAGGCCGCCGCCGACGATGAGCAGGCGCGGGTGCGCATCGAGGCGGTGCGCGCCGCCAGCTTTTACGGCGCCAAGGACCTCGCCGCCGCCTACGATGTCGCCTACACCATCCTCCGGCATCCCACCGACTACTACCTCGAGTACTGCTACAAGGAGACCCTCAAGCAGTTCAAGATGGTGAGCAAGGAGCAGATCATGCCCAGCGACCCTGCGCTACTCGCGCTGGTGATCAAGGCGCTGACCGCCCCTGGCAAGGTCGCCGCCGACGACAAGAAGTACGGGCCGACGCGCAAGCTCGACAAGGGCGAGCAGAAGGTCTACGAGCTCGGCAAAGCGGTGTTCAGCCGCGATGCCCACTGCATCACCTGCCACCAGCCCAATGGCCTCGGCCTGGCGCCGGTCTATCCGCCGCTCACCAACAACAAGGAGTGGATCGGCGACGAGGAGCGCATGATCAAGATCGCGCTCAAGGGCCTGTTCGGTCCGGCCGACGTCGACGGCAAGCACTACGATGCGAGCAAGGGCAGCCCGCCGATGACCGGCTTCGCCCAGCTGCTCAAGGACGATGAGCTGGCGGCGGTGTTGACCTACGTGCGCCAGTCCTTCGGCAACGACTTCGATCCGATCAAGCCGGAGACGGTCAAGAAGGTGCGCGCCGCCACCGAGGGGCGCGCCGGCTTCTACACCGTTGAGGACCTCATGAAGGAGAACCCCATCCCGGGCTGGGAGAAGTGGAAGGACGAGAAGTGAGTCCTGCCGCCCGCCAGGTGCAGGCGGGCGGACGGAATGTTTACTTGGCCGCCGGCAGGCGCTGGATGCGCAGGTTGCGGAAGCGCGCCTCGGATTTGGCGCCGCCGTGGATCTGCAGGCCAAAGAAGCCCTCTTGCGGGATGGCGGCATCGGCCTCGGTGTAATCGACGGTGACCTCGCCATTGAGGGTGATGACGATGTGGCGGCCCTCGGCGCGCACCTCGTACACGTTCCAGTCGCCGAGATGCTCGAGGCGCTTGATCTGCGCCGGGTCGGGCTTGGCGATGGTCTTGTTGCGCCGCGACTCGTCGTACAGGCTGCCGGTGTAGCCGACGCCGATGTCGGCCTGGTAGCCGATCATCTCGTTCACCGGCTGCTTGGAGCGCTGGCTGCGCAGCTGCACGCCGCTGTTGATGAAGCCCTCGGTGCCGGTGAGCTTGTACTCGAGTTTGATGTCGAAATCGGTGTAGCTCGCGGTGCTGGCGAGGAACTCGTTGCGCGGGTTTCCAGTGAGCAGGCCGCCGACGATGACGTGGTCCTCGACCCGCCAGGTCTTGGCGTCGCCCTCCCAGCCGGTGAGGTCGTTGCCGTTGAACAGCGAGACGAAGCCGGGCTCGAGCGTGCCGGGTGCGCTGGCGGGCGGGGCGACGGACGCTCCGCCTGCGGGAGCATCCGGGCGCCCGGCCTCATCGCAGCCGCAAAGCAGGAGGAGGGCGGCGAGGGCGGGCATGGTCAGGCGCGGCATGGGCGGTCTCCGGCTGGAGGGGGCGGATGGGCGGCAGAAGGGAGCCATCCTGGGCTCCCGCGCGTGCCTGCCAACCGCCTTCCGCCCCGCCCCGCGCCGCCGCCCTGTGCTGCGGGCGCTTGCCTTGAGCGGATCCAGGCGCCAGTGTGGCGCAT